>JAITEX010000078.1 GCA_031281765.1 Eubacteriales Family XIII. Incertae Sedis bacterium
CTCTTTTTGACGAGGCGGTGGGTGGATGTAAACGGTTATTACCGCTTCGCTAATGTGTGGACGGAAAACGATTCTTACGAGAGGGATGGCGCGAACATTCCCGTGCGCGTGTACCGCCCAACCGCACCGGGCAAGGGTGGCGACGAGGCCCTGCCGGTAATCGTCTATATCCACGGCGGCGCCTTCAGCCTGTACAACCCCGATATTTACGACCCGTTCCTGCGCGGCCTCTCACAGACCGCGAACGCCGTCGTCGTTGCGCCCGATTACCGGCTGACGCCGGAATATAAGTTCCCGACCGGCTTCGATGACTCCTATGCGGGGCTGCTGTGGGCGAAGGAAAACGCCGCGCGGTTCGGCGGCTCGCCAGACACTATCTTCATCGGAGGCGACAGCTCCGGCGGGAATTTCGCTGCCGCCGCCGCGCTCAAGGCACGGGACGAAAACGGCCCGAAGATAAGCGGCCAGATTCTGATATACCCCTTCGTGATTTTCAATCCCGACAAGAGGGACCAGTCGGAAGAAAGGTATGGCAAGGGCTATTTCCTCGAATACAACAGTCAGGACAAAGGCATGACATACTATTTCAATGACTACGCCGACTCCGATACGCCGTACGCCTCGCCGCTTCTCGCGGAGAGTTTGCAAGGCCTTCCGCGGGCGATATATCTCGGCGCGGAGTGCGACCCGCTGCTCGATCAGGGCCTTATGTACGCCGCGAAGCTCGAAGACGACGGAAACGACGTTGAGGTCAAAATCTACGAGGGGATGATTCACGGCTACATAAACCAGCCGTATAAAGAAACGTTCGATACGCTGAAAAGGATTCGGGAGTTTGTAGGGAAGGCGTCCTCCTGAACGACGTATCCGAAATGTAGAAATATGTTAAAATAGATACCGATAGTGTTTTCGCGTAGACAGGGAGGTTTTCATGAAAATAGCGTTGGCGTCCGACCACGGCGGCTTTGAGCTGAAAAACAGGATTGCCGAATATCTGCGGTCTACGGGTATTGAAGTGAGCGACCTCGGGACGTATTCGGAGGAAGCTGCGGACTATCCCGTATGGGCGAAGAAATGCGCGGAAGCCGTAATGAACGGTGAGGCCGACAAGGGCATCGTCTTTTGCGGTACGGGCGTCGGCGTTTCGATAGCCGCGAACAAGGTGAAGGGCGCGCGCTGCGCTCTCGTGACGAGCAAATTCATGGCGGAGATGGCGGCGGCGCACAATCAGGCGAATATGCTTGCTCTCGGCGGTCGGACGACGTCGTTTGAGGACGCAACATTATACGTGGATACGTGGATAGCTACACCGCCCGACCTTGCGGAGCGGCACGTGCGGCGCGTTGCCATGCTCGACGCGATGTAGGCATACAAAGGAGAAGCAGAATGGGGAAAATATACGTCTTTGACCACCCGCTCATACATCACAAGACGGCGATGCTGCGGAACAAGAACACGAATACGAAGGATTTTCGCGAACTCGTCACGGAAATATCCCTGCTGATGGGTTATGAAGTGACGAAGAATATCCCGACGCGCGAGGTCGAAATCGAAACCCCGCTCGAACGGACGACGGTGAAAATGCTGACGGACAAGGACCTCGCGATAGTGCCGATACTGCGCGCCGGCCTTGGTATGCAGGACGCCTTCCTGAGCTTGGTCCCGAACGCGAAAGTCGGCTTTGTCGGCGTGTTCCGCGACCCGGAAACGCATAGGCCCGTGGAATATTACTGCAAGCTGCCGGACGACATCGGCGAGCGGCAGGTCGTCGTGCTGGACCCCATGCTTGCGACAGGCGGCTCGGCCGTGGCGGCCGTGGACTTCATCAAGGAGAAAGGCGGCGGCCGCATCTCCTTTGTGTGCATTATCGCGGCGCCGGAAGGCATCGAAGCGCTTGCGAACGCGCATCCGGACATCGACATCTACATAGCGCAGAAGGACCGGGAACTGAACGCGCACGCGTACATTCTGCCGGGGCTCGGGGATGCGGGGGACCGCATCTACGGAACGAAATAAGGCTTGCCTGACGGAAAAAATTCTAAGCCTATGAGATAAGAGAGAGAAGTAAGTAAAGAAAAGAATGGACAGATAACTATATGGCATTGACAATACCCGATACTATCAGCACACATACGAATGTCTTCGACGTACTGAAGGAACGCGGCTTTATCGCGCAGACGACGCATGAGGATGAGATACGCGATTTGCTCGCGAATGAGAAGGTGAAATTCTACATCGGCTTCGACCCGACGGCGGACAGCCTGCACGTGGGGCATTTCATGCAAATCATCATCATGATGTATATGCAGAAATTCGGCCATACGCCGATAGTCCTTATCGGCGGCGGCACGGGTATGGTCGGCGACCCGTCCGGGCGTACGGATATGCGCAAATTGATGACGACCGAGACCGTCGCGGAAAACTGCCGGCAGTTTGAAAAGACCTTCGGGCGTTTCCTTGACTTTTCGGAGGGCGGCGCGCTCATAGACAACAACGCCTACTGGCTTTTAGACCTGAAATATGTGGACTTTATCCGCGACATAGGGCGGCATTTCAGCGTGAACACCATGCTGCGCGCGGAGTGCTTCAAGTCGCGCATGGAGCAGGGGCTCTCGTTCCTCGAGTTCAATTATATGCTGATGCAGTCCTATGACTTCCTCGTTTTGTATAAAAAGTACGGCTGCAAGATAGAGTTCGGCGGTGACGACCAGTGGTCGAATATCCTCGGCGGCGTGGATCTGATCCGGCGCGAGCTCGGCAAACAGGCTTACGGCATGACCTTCCGCCTCCTCACGACGAGCGAGGGCAAGAAGATGGGCAAGACGGAAAAAGGCGCGCTCTGGCTCGACGCTGAAAAGACGCCGCCTTATGATTTTTATCAGTATTGGCGGAATGTAGAGGACGCGGACGTCGGCATCTGCCTTTCGCTGCTCACCTTTTTGCCGATGGACGAAGTAAACCGGCTCGCGGCCCTGGAAGGTTCCGCTATAAATGAAGCAAAGGAAATCCTCGCGTTTGAGCTGACGGAATTGGTTCACGGAACCGATGAGGCGACACGCGCGCGGGAGGCTGCGCGCGCCCTGTTCGGGCAGAACGCGGGCGCCGGCAATCTCGAAGACGTGCCGACCACGGAGCTGCCCGCCGCGAACTTCGGCGGCGAAGGCATGGGCATCGTGGACCTTATACGTGAAATCGGCTTAGTCGCGAGCGGGAGCGAGGGCTTTCGCATTATCGGGCAGGGCGGCCTTATGATAGAGGACGTGAAGATTACCGACGCCAAGACGCGCGTTACGACGGGCGACTTTACGGATGGCGCCCTACTCTTGCGCAAGGGAAAAAAGACGTACCACCGCGTAAAGATAGTATAGGAAGAGAGACTGTGGCCGAAGAAGCAACGATAGATACCGAAAACAAGGAAGAACCGAAGAAGAAATCCCGCAAGGCGCTGAAGCTCTGGCTCGGGATTGGCATTCCCGTTCTTTTTTGCGCGCTTATAGCCGGCGGCATCTTCGCCGCGCATGAATATTATGAGGGCAAAGCTGTGCCGGGCAGCCGCATCGGGGACGTGGATGTTACGGGCCTGAAACCGGCGAGCATCGAGGCGGAAGTACAGAAACTGTTTGATTCCACGGTCATCACCTTAGAGGTTGACACGGGCGACGCATCGAAAGAATTCCTGAAGACCTCTGTGTCGCCGACCGACATCAATATGGAGCTTGACGCGGCGGCCACCGCGCGGAACGTCATCAATAAGGGGAATCGAACTAACATATTCGTCCGGTACCTGCCGATGTATTACAAGGCTACCGCGCTCGTGATGACGTACAGCCCTTCCGCGATACGGGAGTACCTGAGAAAGACCTTCCCCGAGGCGTTTGTGGACCCCGTAAACCCGGAGGTCTCCTATAGTGAGAATACCGGGAAATTTGCGGTGAAACCCGGGACAAAGGGCCTCGACCTTTCCGAAGAGGCTATGAACGAAATTGCGCTTGGCGTGTCGAAACGCCCGGGCGCGGTGGACATAAGCCTGCAGGCCCTTACCACGGACCCGCCCGTCCCGGACGAAACCGCCCAACAGGCCGCGGACAAGGCGGACGCGATGCTCGAAGCGGAGCTGCGGTTCAACACGGGCAACGAAAAGGGCAGCAAGACCGCAAAAACTTCAAGAAAGAACATCGCCAAGCTGCTGGAGTTTCCTACCGATGACAAAACGGGGCAGATGAACGTCACCGTTTCGCGGGCCAAAGCCAAGGACTATGTGAACGGCCCCTTAACGGAACGGCTCGGCGTAGCGCCAACGGATCAGGAAGCGATAGAGGACGGCAACGGCCGCGTACTGCTATTGATTGGTACCGGCAAGAACGGTACGAAGGTTGCTGACGCGGCGGGCGTCGCCGCGCAAATCGCGGACGCGCTCGAAAACGGCACGGCCCTGGATCTGACCGTCGGGCTTGAGGTCCGCGAATTTAGCACGACGCCGATAACCCCGGAGGACGGCGAGCGCTGGGCGGAAGTGGACCTTTCGAAACAACGCGCCTATTTCTACGAGGGGAAGGAACTCCTGCGCACCTGCGTCATCAGCTCCGGCACATCCAAGCACGCGACGCGCACCGGAAACTTCAAGGTCTGGCTGAAAGTCCGCAAGCAGAACATGGAGGGCGGCAACGTGGAGGACGATTCCTATTACTTCACGCCGAACGTGGAGTGGATCAGCTACTTCGACCATGAGATAGCCTTCCATTACGCCTACTGGCATAATAACTTCGGCCATCCGATGAGCCATGGCTGTATCAATATGAAGAAAGACGACGCGATATTCTCGTACGACTATCTAAAAAAGGGCGACCGCGTCATCGTACACTATTAAGAGATTGCGGGCGTACCCGCAATCCCGTAGCCGCGAGTAACGGAGTGGGGTAACAGAATGAGCATTTACACAAAAAAGGGCGATACCGGGCAGACGAGCCTCGCGTCCGGCGAGCGCGTCGCAAAGCACGACGCGCGTGTGGAAGCCTATGGCGCGATAGACGAGCTGCAGGCCGTCATTGGTTTTGCGCGTTCGCTCTGCAAGAATGAGATGATCAGCGCCACCCTCTTTGAGATAGAAAGCAAACTCATCCCGATAATGGGCGAGCTTTCAATGAACGCGGCGGCTTCGGTCATTACGCAGGAAGACGTGGCACACCTTGAAACGCTCATTGACGAATACTCAAAGAGCCTGCCGCAGATGAAATCCTTCGAGATACCGGGCGCCACAGAATGCAGCTCGGTGATGCACCTCGCGCGGACCGTTTGCCGCCGCGCCGAGCGCCGGCTCTGCGCCCTTTCGGAAAATGAACCCGTACCGGGCGACCTGCTCGCGTGGATAAACCGCCTCTCCGACCTGCTCTTCACCTTCGCCCGCAGCGTATAACATCCATCGCCGTTACGTTCTTTTACGATTTAATAATTCTCGTCAGGATTGAAAAGCGAGCGTCGATTTTTGTATGCAATTTGACAAGGGGCGGCGAAACCCTATATAATATTTCCTGCACTGTGCGTCAGAAATACCGCACCTCGTGCCCCGCGTCAGGCTGGCAAACCGGCCGCGAGCGGGACGTTGTAACTGTACCGAAAAAGATTCACGCGAATATTATGCGAGTAGCAGGCGGGAATCGGAGTAGGTAAGGAAGGAGAAATCCATGAGTAGTTTTATTGCAAAACCTCATGAGGTGGAAAGAAAGTGGTACGTCATTGACGCCGAAGGCCAGACTCTCGGCAGGCTTGCCAGCGAAATCGCATCCATTCTCAGAGGAAAGAAGAAACCCATCTACACGCCGCACGTCGATACGGGCGACTACGTGATTGTCATCAATGCCGAAAAGGTCGAGGTGACGGGCAAGAAGCGCAAGGAGAAAATCTACAAGCGCCATACGGGCTATCCGGGCGGCTTGCGCGAAACGACGTTCGAGAAGCTGATTGAGCGGCATCCGGACGAAATCATCCGCCATGCGGTGAAGGGCATGATGCCGAAGGGCAGGCTCGGCCGCCAGATGTATAAGAAGCTGAAAGTCTTTGTAGGTCCGGAGCATACGCACGCGGCACAGAAGCCCGAAGTATGGAATTTTTAAGGTAGGTGAAGATAATGGCAGCAAAGAAACAGTATCCCGGGACGGGAAGAAGAAAGTCATCGGTCGCCAGAGTCCGCCTCATTCCGGGCAAGGGCGATATTACAATCAATAAGAAGCCGCTTGAAGAATATTTCGGCATGGAAATCATGCGGCGCGAGGTGCGCCGTCCGTTCGAAATCACAGGCGACGAGGGCAAGTTTGACGTCATCGCGACGGTTCACGGCGGCGGTTTCACGGGACAGGCAGGCGCGCTGCGCCACGGCATCTCCCGCGCGCTCTGCGTGGTGGACGAAGAAACGAACCGCCCGCTGCTGAAAGCCGCAGGCTTCCTCACGCGCGACCCGCGCATGAAGGAACGGAAGAAATACGGCCTCAAGAAAGCGCGGAGAGCGAGCCAGTTCTCGAAGCGTTAAGCTGCGAACTATTCCGGAGAAACGTAAGAGATTGCGGGTCACGCTCGCTTCACTTGCTGCCCGCAATGACAGCGATGGGGCTTGCAGTCCGGAACAGTATACGGTACAATATATTAGCACTCTTATGGTGAGAGTGCTAATATTTACGTAATGGAGGAGTAAAAGACATGGCAAAGAAGCAATTCAAAGCGGAGTCGAAGCGCCTGCTCGACATAATGATCAATTCCATCTATACGCACAAGGAGATATTCCTGCGCGAACTTATCAGCAACGCGAGCGACGCCATCGACAAGATGTACTACCGCAGCCTGACCGAGAAGATCAGCGGCGTTTCAAAGAAGGATTTTTATATCAAAATCGTAGCCGATAAGGGGAACCGGACGCTGACAATCAGCGACAACGGCATCGGCATGACGAAGGACGAACTCGAGGAGAACCTCGGCACGATAGCGAAATCCGGCTCGCTCGGATTCCTCGACGGGCGGAACGCCGCGCTCGGTGAGGACGCGGACAAGGACGCGAAGAAGGCCGCCGCGAAAGCGGAGAAGAACATCGACATCATCGGGCAGTTCGGCGTCGGCTTTTACAGCGCGTTTATGGTCAGCAGCGAGGTGCGGGTCGTCTCGCGCGCCTACGGTGCCGAAGAGGCGTACGAATGGGAGTCGAAAGGCGCGGACGGCTACAGCATCAGACCTGCGGATAAGGCTGAGGTCGGCACGGATGTATTCCTGGCCATCAAGCCAAATGCGGAGGGCGAGAACTATGATGAGTATCTCTCACCGTGGAAGATACGCGAGCTCGTGAAGCGCTATTCGGACTATATCCGCTACCCGATCAAGATGGACCGGGAGGAGTCCGTGCCGGATGAGGCGGGCGGCGATGCGCAAAAAACGAAAACCGTCATCAGCGAGGAAACGCTGAACAGCATGGTGCCGCTCTGGAAGCGCGCGAAGTCCCGGATCAAGGACGAGGATTACCACGAGTTTTACAAGGAGAAGTTTCACGATTACGAGGACCCGTTGAAGGTGATACATACCTCGGTGGAGGGCGTGGTCAGCTACGACGCCCTGCTCTATATCCCGGGCCGCGCCCCGTATAATTATTACACGCGCGACTACGAAAAGGGGCTGCAGCTCTATTCGAGCGGCGTCCTCATTATGGACAAATGCGCGGAGCTTTTGCCGGACTATTTCAGTTTCATCCGCGGCCTTGTGGATTCGCAGGACCTTTCGCTTAATATCTCGCGTGAGATGCTGCAGCACGACCGCCAGCTCAAGGCGATAGAGCAGCGTATCGAAAAGAAAATCAAGTCGGAGCTTGAGGACATGCTCGCGAAAGACCGGGAGAGCTACGAAAAGTTCTGGGAAGCTTTCGGGCTGCAATTGAAATACGGCATCTATGACGGCTTCGGCAGGAACAAGGATGTGCTGCAGGACCTCATCATGTTCTACTCGTCGAAGGAAAAGAAACTTGTGACGCTCGGCGAATACGCAGCAAATATGCCGGAGGATCAGAAGTATATTTATTACGCGGTCGGCGAGTCAACCGAAAAAATTGACAAGCTGCCGCAGACGGAGCTGCTGAAGGATAAGGGCTATGAAATACTGTACTGCACGGACGATGTGGATGAGTTTGCGCTGAAAGTCATCATGAGCTACCGGGAGAAGGAATTCCGCTCCGTTTCCGGCGGCGACCTCGGCATCGAGGAATCCGAAGCGGAGAAGAAGAAAGCCGAGAAGCAGGCCGAGGAAAACAAGGACCTGCTTGCGGCGATGAAGGACGCGCTCGGGGATAAGGTGACGGATGTGCGCCTCAGCAAGCGCCTGAAAACGCATCCCGTCGTATTGGTGAGCGGCGACGGCCTCTCGCTCGAAATGGAGAAGCTGCTGAACGCTATGCCGGCTGCGGACGGCGGCGTCAAGGCCGAACGTATCCTCGAAATCAACGCGAACCATGCGGTACTCTCCGCGCTGAAGAAGGCCTATGAGCGCGACAAGGATTCCGTGGGGGCCTATGCGGGCCTGCTCTACGACCAGGCGCTGCTCATGGAGGGCCTCTCCATCGAAGACCCCGTTGCCTTCGCGGGCGCGGTATGCGCGCTGATAGAGAAGGCGGAAGCGACTGCGTAGAAATTCACGCGGCCGGCAAACTGAACAGCGAGCCTCGGCGTCTCTGATGCCGGGGCGTTTTTTATTGCGGGAATTTCGCCCCAGAAGGAAGGATAGAATTTCATTTGACAAAAAAATAAAGAGCGGTTACAATATATCATATAAAACATATATGAATATAGCGTTATATAAGGAAGGGAAATAGATGCGCATAGCTCGTGATATAACGGAACTCATAGGGAACACGCCGTTGGTGCATATCCGGACGGACGGTCCGGGGCGGTTGGTAGCGAAGCTGGAAATGTTCAACCCGTTGTCCAGCGTGAAAGACCGCATTGCGTTAGCGCTTATCTCGGATGCGGAACGGTCGGGCCGAATACGCCCGGGCGACACGCTCATCGAGCCGACAAGCGGGAATACCGGCATCGGGCTCGCTTATGTCGCGGCCGTCAAGGGATACAAGCTGATTCTGACTATGCCCGAAACCATGAGCATCGAGCGGCGGCGTATCCTCAAAGCCCTCGGCGCGGAGGTGATACTGACGGAGGCGTACTTCGGCATGGAAGGGGCAGTACGCAAGGCGGAAGAACTGAGGGACGCTATTCCTGGCGCCTTCATCCCGCAGCAGTTCGACAATCCGGCAAACCCTGAGATACATGAAAAGACCACGGCCGAGGAGATATGGAACGATACGGACGGGACGATTGACCTCTTTGTCGCGGGAGTCGGCACGGGCGGGACGCTCTCAGGCGTCGGGCGCGTCCTGAAGAAGCGCAAACCCGGGGTGAAGGTCGTCGCGGTGGAGCCGTTCAAATCCTCTGTCCTATCGGGCGGAATGGCGATGCCTCACAAAATCCAGGGCATAGGAGCGGGCTTTGTCCCTGCGAATTATGACGCCGGCATCGTGGATGAAATCATCCGCGTCAAGGATGAAGACGCCGGAGACGCGGCTCGCGAGATCGCGAAAGAACAGGGTCTGTTCATTGGCATTTCATCAGGCGCCGCGCTTTACGCGGGGAAGGTTCTCGCGGCGCGTCCGGAAAACGAAGGCAAGACGATAGTGGTTGTTTTTCCTGACAGCGGCGAACGATATTTGAGCACGTGGCTTTTTGATGACATCGACGTGGACGCGAACAGCCCGGATGTGGCGGCCGCGCTCGACGCCGAACGGGAGACGGAAAACCGTTCAGCGGAACTCGCGCGGCGGTATTTCAGAAACGGATATTCCTGCAGCGAGGCTATCCTGAAGGCGTTTAATGAAATATATGAACTGGAATTGCCGACGGGCGCCCACACTATCGCGACGGGATTCGGCGCGGGATTGGGCGAGGCCGGTTGCGCGTGCGGCTCTCTGACGGCCGGCGTTATGGCGCTCGGTCTGCTTTCCGGCAGAGAGAAGGTCTACGAGTCAAACCGCAGCGTCTTTCAGGCGACAAAGGAATTGCACGACCGGTTCCGCAAAAAGCACAAAGCGGCCTGCTGCCGCATTCTGACGAAGGATGTCGTATGGGATAGCGCGGAACACAAAGCGCTGTGTGAAACGTACGTATTTGATTCGGCGCTGTTTACGGACGAAATCATCCGGACGCGTTTGGCGTGGGCGAAGCGGCCCGCCGGGAATCCCGAAACGCCGAGGGAAGAAACGAAGTAAGTCATTATTGGCAGGTATCGAAAGGTACCCCTCACAGTAAGTATAAGGAGAATAATATCATGAGCGGAAACACGAACGGAAACAAAAAAAGCTACGGAAAGTACGTCGCGCTTATTCTATGCGTCGTCCTTATCTTTGCCTTGACGGGGTGCGGAGGCGGTTCGGATTCGGAACAGGATGGCGGCGACAGTCTCGAAGAGACGTCTGTCATTCTCGACTGGACGCCAAACACCAATCATACCGGGCTCTATGTGGCGAAAGCGAAGGGTTATTATAAAGATGAAGGATTGGATGTCGAGATTATCGAGCCGGCCGATGGCACGGCTGAAACGCTCGTCGGTGTCGGAAAGGGCGATTTCGGCGTCAGCTATCAGGAAAACACGACCTATGCGCTGACGGGGGACGACCCGGTGCCAATCAAAGCGATCGCGACTATTATTCAACACAACACGTCAGGATTCGCGTCGCTTAAGAGCGAGGGGATCACGACCGTAAAGGATTTCGAAGGCAAGACCTATGGCGGTTGGGGATCGCCGTCGGAGGAAGCCGTCATTAAGCTCGTGATGGAAAAGGCGGGAGCGGATTACAGCAAGCTGAGAAACGTGACGCTCGGTCAGGATGATTTCTTTGCGGCGGTCGACGGGGAAATCGACTTCGCGTGGGTCTACGAGGCCACTACGCTCATTGAAGCCAAGAACAACGGCGTCGAATTGAACTACATACCCGTACGCGAACTGGACGAGGCGTTGGATTATTACACGCCTATCCTTATCGCGAACGCGGGACTGGTTCAGGATGACCCCGACAAGGTGAAGCGCTTCCTCAGCGCGACGGCTAAAGGCTATCAGTACGCGATTGAAAATCCGGAAGAGGCGGCGCAGATTTTGCTCGATGCCGTGCCTGAGTTGGATAAGGACATCGTGATAAACGGTCAGATATATCTGGCGGATAAGTACGTGGAAGACGCGCCGAGATGGGGCGAAATGAAAGAAGAGATATGGCAGAAATACGCCGACCTTATGTGGGAATACAAGTTGATTGAAAATCAGCTTGACGTTCCGAACGCGTTTACGAATGAATTTCTCCCGCAGGAATAAGGCGGAAGCGCGGGATGTTTCCGCGCGACGCCGGAGGTGAAGCATGGGACGACGTATACAGATAATGCTCGAGTACTATTATCCGTGGCCAAATTCGGCGGGGCTGTACGCGGCGCGCGAAAAGGGGCTGTATTCGCGGAACGGATTGGATGTTGACTTTGCGCTGTTTGACGCGGGCCGCGGCGATACGCTGACGTATTTAGCCGCGGGAGACGCGGACTTCGGGCTTTTCCCGATGAACAGGCTTCTTGTGTTGGAGGAGAAACGGCCATCCGTGGTCAGTATCGCGGCGGTCAACCATCGCGCCATGGAAACCATCCAAACCGTGCGCGGCAAAGGGGTGACCAGACCGCGCGACCTGGAGGGCAGGAAGATCGGGCTTGCTCCGACGCCGCGAGGGCTTGCCATGGTGCGCACGCTCATCGCCGCGGACGGAGGCGATCCCGACGCTGTGGGGATTTTTGATACCGGCGCGCGGGAATGGCTTGCGAGGGATATTCGCGACGCCGGCCCCGACGAACCGTCCGCGACGTTCGGGACCTATTGGGCGTGGGATGTTCTGATAGACAGGACCGTCCCGGACGAGGACAGGATCATTTGGCCGGTCGACGAAATAGGCGCGCCGAAATTCCACAGTTATCTTCTGGGCGCGCGCCGGGATATAGCGGCGTCGGAGCCGGAAACCGTGCGCGCGTTTACGGAAGCGACGGTACGCGGCTATGACGAGGTTCGGAAGGATCCGGACTTTGCCGTATTCCTCTACGCGAAGGTTGCCCCGTATCTGCCTGCTGAAGCGGTGCGGAAATCCGTCGGGCTTTTGATTCCGACCTGGTACCCGCAAGGTACGGCGGATTTCGTATTCGGAACGCACAATGCCGCGTTCTTTGATGAGTACGCGGATTGGCTCGCCGCAAACGGTATCCTGAAAGATGCGAACATCCGGCGGACGTCCTATACGAATGAGTTTCTTCCGAAAGGAGACGCGTGAAAAGACGGTTTAACAAAGACAATCTCTATCCCATCGCGACGATCATTCTCATCGTCGTGATT
>JAITEX010000093.1 GCA_031281765.1 Eubacteriales Family XIII. Incertae Sedis bacterium
ATGCAAAAAAAGGTGCGCGCTTCTTTTCATGCGGCAAGCTCCCTGCTTTACGCGCCCGCCGCCGCTCCGGACAGCAGCTTAAAGGTCAGCTTCACGGGGTTGTGGTCGGAGCCGACATAATCAGCGTCAATATTCACGCTTGACGCCTCCACATTGTCCGTCACGATAAATCCGTCAAGCGTCACCTCATAGTTCACGCCTTTCTCGTAGGGGATGCTTGAATCGCGGTCCGTCGCCACGCTGTCGTTGTTTTCCGCGATGACCATCCTGCAATGCTCCGGCAGCTGCCCCTCATCGAAGGACTGCACCCAGGCCGGCGTCTTCATGCCGTTCATGAATTTCGACTCGGAGCCGCCGAGCGCGTGGTTGAAGTCACCGCCGACGATGACCCAGTTCCCTTTTGCGTACTCATCGGCGATAACGCCGCCGAGCAGTTCCATCTGCGCGCGCCGTATGGTCCCGCCCTCGTCATAGGCGGACATATGCGTATTTATCAGCACGAGCTCGCCGCCGGAAGCGCCTTCTACCGGCAGTCTCTGTACCGCGAAGCACCGGTCGAGGTCGAAGAATTTCGTCGGGAACGCGTCAGAGACCGGGTAGCTGCGGCGTACCGCGTCCGTGATGCCGAACCGGCTGACCGTAAGCAGCCCCGATTCGGCAATCTTGCCGATGGGCTTGGTCGGCGGGTAGAACAGATAGGCCGAGTGGAAGTTCGACGCGAAGGTCCACGCATAGGACGTTTCCATCGCGCCCAGAATCGTTTCCCGCTGGTCCACCTTGTAGCTGCGGTCGGCCTTCACGTCTACCTCCTGGAACAGCAGGATGTCCGGCTTTTCCGCAAGCGCCGCTTCCATACACGCCTCCGTATTGCGCACTACCGCTGCCTCGCTTGCCGCCCGGCTCTCGGTCCCGACGGTTTCCGTCCCGTCGGCCATTGTTCCCTCGTCCATAAAGAACGAGAAATCATGGTCGTAGGCGCCGAAGCCGATATTATACGTCAGCGCCGTATACTCACTGCCGGTCGTCAGCGCCGGCAAATCTTCATTGCCCCCGGCATTCACTTCCAGCTGCTCATTATCCGCTATGCGTTCATAGGTGAGGACCACATAGGCGACATAGCCGCCGACGATCACGACGGCCGCAATCACCACAATGAGCAGAATTTTGAGAACCGGTCTGATTACTTTTGCTTTCATGTGTATTACCCTCCTCCGGCGATCGGCAGAAACTGCACCACATCGCCGTCCTCAAGCGCGGTTTTGAACACGCGCAGCTTCAATATGCCGACTTCATTCACGGCAATGACCATCGCGCGCGCCGTCCGGTACGCGTCCCTGCCGTAGTTCGCTTTGATATATTTCAGCACGTCCGCCACCGAGTCCGCCGGTATAATTTCTTCGGTTTTCCCAACGGTTTCGGCGAGACCGCTCCGGTATTTTACCGTCACCTTACTCACGTTTCTATCTTCAACCTCCTGAGTATCCGCGCCTTCGGCGCGCCGCTTTCGTCCCAGCCCCTGATACGGTAGTAGGAACGCAGCATCTTCGCGAGCGGCACCACGGAATGCTTATCGCCCGCTCGCTGCCGTTCGTCCGTCAGCCGCCTTGGCAGCGAATCCGCGCCCGCGCCCTGCCCCTCGCGTACGCTGAAAAGCCGCTCCACATTATAGCTGCGTTCACCGAGCTCGATAAACGAACCCGTCGTCACCTTCATGCCCGTCGCGAGCGCGAGCGCCTCAGCGTGCGGCATCAAATACAGGGAATTTAGCTTCAATACGGGCGCGGCTTTTACGAGCAGCTGTATGACGGGGCCGAAAGAAGCCGCCGCCTTGCCGATAAAGCGCGTTACCGCGTGGTTTGGCCCGAGCCGGTAAAGCGCCGCCGGTACGATGGTCTGCGCGGAAAACAAGCAGCAGCCCGCCGCGGACACGGCCTCGAGCGAATCCTGCATAAAGACGGTCAGGGCCGCCTTGCTGCGCGGCGATTGCGGCACAATGGAGAGTACCCCGACCGATTCAAAGAGGGCCGTGTAGCCTCCGTTCAGATGGCAGCCGCCCCTGTTCGATGTCGCGTAGCCGAGCCCCATGCCGACCGAAGCCCGCGGCTCGTAGGCGGCAAGCTCAAGCCCCTTGGAATGTATCGCGTAGTCTTCGCCGCCGTATTTCGCGGCAAGCCATTTGGAGCCGTTCGCGATTTCCGCCGCCTCTCCCTCGCGCAGGGCTATCCTGCGTATCAGATCCTTCAGTTCCCCGCCGTCGCCGAATTTGACGCCGAAGTCCTTGACGCCGCGCTCCGCAAGCTCCATCGCAAAAGCTATCGAACCGGCGCATGATATGGTATCCATGCCGTATATGTCGCAGAGGTAATTCAATTCTATAATAAGGTCAAGGTCCCTGTTCTCGATATTCGGGCCAAAGAGGCCGAGCGTTTCATACTCGGGCCCTTTCACTTCCCGGTCCCCAACTTTCACGCGGCGCTCACACCGGATCGGGCAGCTGACGCAGGCGCCGTTCCGTTCGAGCTTCGTTTCGGCCAACGTCTCGCCGCTGACCGCGTCGGCTTCCGCGTCATGCCCGCGCTTGAAATTGTGCGTTGGCATCGCGAAATTCGTATTCGCCTTGTTTACGAGGCCCGCGCTTCCGTAACGCGGGAGCGCCTCCCCCGTCATCGGGTGGGAGCGCACGAAGTCGACCCACCGGCGTATGAAAACGCCAAAGTTTTCCCGGTCGCTGATAAAGACGGGACGCGTACCGTAACAGGTCAGCGCCTTCAGGTTCTTTGAGCCGAGCACAGCCCCGCCGCCGCAGCGGCCGGCTATGCGTTCCCCGCTGACCACGCCCGCGTAGACAACCCCGTTCTCGCCAGCCGGGCCGATGACGAATTTCGCGTGATGGGCCGGCAGCTTCTCCTGGGTTTCTTCCACGTCGAGCCCCCAGAGTTCATCCGCGGGAAGCAGACGGATGTCGCCGTCCGTTATCTCTATGCGCGACGGCGCCTCCGCGCGGCCCGTGATAATGAGGCCGTCGTAGCCGGCGCGTTTCAACATCATGCCGAAGGCGCCCCCGCAGTTCGACGAAGCGATGCCGCCCGAGACCACGTGTTTGAAGGTCATATTGAAGCGGCTTGTGGACGGGGCCCCCGTCCCGTTCAGCGGCCCCGTATTGATGATGACGACGGCGGCAGGGTCGAGAGCGCCGGCGCCTCGCGGCAGGTAGTCGAGCAGGAGCCGCGCGGCAAGCGTCTTGCCGCCGATATACTTTCTGAAACAGGCTTCGGAGATTTCAACGATGTCAACAGAAAATGTTGACAAGTCGATATGCGCGTAGACAGGAAGCCGCAGGCCGGCGGGTTTTCCCGCAGGCTTGGCCATCTTCCGCTTCTTCGCGGCGACCGTCGCTTCGGCCACAGACGCCCCGTTATCGCCGACGGCCACCGCGCCGACCGGGCATATTTTCGCGCACAAGCCGCAGCCGACGCATTTCGCCGGTTCGGAGAGTTCAGCCGCCACATGGATGTCCCCGCGAAACTTCGGCGCGGCTATCCTGAGCGCGCCCTTCGTACATATGTCGCGGCAGAGGCCGCAGGCCGTGCATGCCTCGCTATCAATGACGGGGCGTGGCCACTCCGTTTTTTTTACGCGCTCCGGCACGCTTCCGTCGCCCGCCGTTATCGCGCCCTGCGGACACACCCTTCCGCAGACGCCGCACGAAACGCAGCGTTTCCCGTTGATATGAAAACGCTCGCCTCTTGCGCCGTCTATAGCAAATACCGGGCAGTTCAGCGCACAGGCCGAACAGCCGATGCACGTATCGGATATATGATAGCTCATGTTATACGCGAATCTTTTCTATTACGCTCCGGCAGCGTTCCCTGTCGAATATGACGGGGACCGGGTAAATCGGGTTCGCCTCTTTCAGCGCCCACGTAATCATCTGCGGTATATCTTCCTCTCTGATAAAGTCGAATCCTTTCGGAATGCCCATGCGCTCGTTCATGCCGCGTATCGCCGAGATGAACAGTTTCGCGTCCTCCTCGTCGCTCACGCCCTTCGCGATGCCGGCGGCGTCCGCAAGCATGGCGAGTTTCGCGTAAACCTTGTCGCCGTAATCTTCGAGGACTATCGGCAGTATCACCGCGTTTGCCAACCCGTGGGCCGCGTTATACAGGCCGCCGAGCGTATGCGCGATTGCGTGGATATTGCCGACGCCGGCGCGCGTAAAGGCGAACCCGGCCTTGTAGGACGCGACCATCATTTCGAGCCGCGCGTTCCTGTCCGAACCGTCCGCATAGACCGTTTCGAGGTTCGCGAATATGCGCCGCGTGGCGTCCAAAGCGAACGCGATGCTCTCCTTCGTATTATACGTCCAGCAGAGATAGGCTTCGACCGCATGCGTCAGGGCGTCCATACCCGTCATCGCCGTGATATGAGGCGGCAGCCCCACCGTCAGGTCGGGATCGAGGATCGCATAGTCCGGGATAAGCGAAAGGTCCATTATCGCATACTTGTGGTGGGTTTCCTGATCCGTGATAAGCGCGGCTATCGTCGTTTCGCTGCCCGTGCCCGACGTGGTCGGGACGGCGATAAACGGCGGTGTTTTCTTGCGGACTTTCAGCAAGCCGCCGAGCTGGTTGACCGTTTTCTTCGGCTTCGTCACGCGCGCGGCCGCGCCCTTGGCTGCGTCCATCGAGGAACCGCCGCCGATAGCGATAAAGCCGCTGCAACCCTTATCGTGATAGAGCTTCGTTATCTTATCGACCGTGGTGACGGAGGGGTTTGGCTCCACTTCGCTGTAAAATGCGTAGGAGACGCCTGCCGCGGCAAGCGCATCCGTAATCTTTCCGGCAATGCCCGCGCCGACAAGCCCCGGGTCCGTGACGACAAGCGGTTTGATGACACCCGCCTTTTTCAGCAGCGCGGGTATTTCGGAAATGCTTCCGGCCCCCTCTATCGTCTGCGCCTTGCGCCAGGGGAGCGCCCGCGCGGCAATATTGAAAACGGCTTGAAACGTTCTGTACCAGATATGTATCGGTTTCATAGTTTCACCTCACATCAATACATCGGTTATAGTTTAGCGACAGGGAAGCGTCAATCTCTTTTGTTGCTTCTCTTTAATACAGCCCCGCGCCGATACTCGGGTCTATCGGGGAAGCGATGGTCGCCCTCTCCGCTTCCATTTCCTCGCCCGGTTCCGCGGCCACATTCTCCGCTGGCGCTTCGGCCGTACTTCCATTCTGTTCCGCATCCGGAACCGCCGTGAGCCCAAGTTGCGCCACCGCCTGCTGTATATCGCCCGATAAGCGCGCTATTTCACGCAGCCCCGCGGCAAACTCCGCGTCCCGTTCCGGGGCGCCGCCCGCGCCATTCTTCCAGACCGAAAATATTGAGCCGGCCCGGCCAGCGACGGAAGCGCTCCTGTTTTCTATATTCCTCACTTCTTCGGCGAGAGGCGTAATATCCGCCGGCCCGTTGCCCGTGTTCGATTTCTCTATTTCAATATTCAGCGAGAGCAGGTGCGCGCGGAACGCAATATCGTCTATCTCGCCGATAAGCGACTCGACATCCGTCGCGGATACCTCAACCGGGGGGTTTTCCGCGCCGGCCGCGACGCCTGCGATGGTATCCGCCGGCCCTTTTTCGTTTTGTTCCGCTAAGACTTTCAATTTCGCCGCACAGTACCCTATCCGTTCCAATGCCCGCACCGCTTCATTCCATACCTGCGTTTCGGGCTCCGAGGGACCGCGTTCCGGCGACGCCTCCATCCCGGGAGCGGCCGCGTCACTGTGCGCCGGCGTTCCGGCAGCTTCACTGCGAACGGGCGCTTCCGGGACAGCGGGATTTTGCTCCGGCGCTTCCGCCGTTCCCTCGCCGGCCGTTTCCACGCGTTCCGCTGTTTCAGTCTGCGCTTTCCACGCCGTCAACGTCGCTTCCCGCTCATTCAGTTTGGCCGTCAGCTTCCGGTATTCCCGCCGGTTTGATGACGATATGCCGCCCGCGAAACAACACGCGAGAAGAAAAGCAAACATCGATAAACCGGCAACCGTTATCATATAATATTGATAGTTTTCAAGATAGGTATAAAAATCCCCCGCGTACCATATCAAAACGATGCCGGAAATGCCCGCGATAAGCGCGACAAGTCCCATCAGAATAAACGCCGCTATAATTTTCCCGTTATTTTTCATCTTCCACCTCTTTTTTTCATGCTTTAATTATACGCCTTATTCGCGCGAATGCGCGTATGTACGATCCGGAATATCTCATGCACCCAGAGCGGCAAGGTGCTCCACAGCGTCAGGAACGCCCACTCTTTCAGCGAGAGGGAGGCGGTTGAGAATACTTCGGTCAGGAACGGGACCTCCGTTACGGCAACCTGCAGGGCAAACCCGATAAAGAACGCCGCTATCATCATCTTGTTCCGCAGGTGATTGATGCTGAAAAACGAGCGGTTCAGCTTGTTGAAGCCGAGCGCGTTGAACAGCTGGGAGATGGCGAGCGTCGTGAACGCGAAGGTCTGCGCCCGCGTCAGCACGTCCCCGGATTCGAGCATGGCGTCGATGGACGATATGCCGACAGGCTGGCCCGCCGCCGCAAGCAGCCGTATCGGTTCATAGAGGAAGGCCGCAAGCGTCATCAGCCCAATCAGCACGCCAAACACCGCCGTCGCCGCGCCGCCGCCGTTTGAAAACAGCCCTTCCTTAGCGCCGCGCGGAGGATGTTTCATAATATCGTCCTCCGGCTCGTCCACCCCGAGCGCAAGCGCGGGCAGCGAATCCGTGATGAGGTTTATCCAAAGTATATGTATGGCCCGGAGCGGCGCGAGCAGGCCCGCGGCAATCGAGCAGAACATCGTGATGATTTCGCCGAGGTTCGACGAGAGCAGGAAAAGCACCGTTTCGCGGATATTACCGTAGATATTGCGGCCCTCGCGTATCGCGAGGCGTATGGTCGCGAAATTGTCGTCCGTCAGAATCATATCGGCCGCGCCCTTCGATACGTCCGTGCCCGTAATACCCATGGCCACGCCGATATCCGCGGCTTTCAGCGATGGCGCGTCATTCACCCCGTCGCCCGTCATCGAAACAATCTGGCCGTGCGACTTGAACGCCTTGACGATCATGACCTTGTGCTGCGGCGAAACGCGCGCGAACACGCGCAGCGACGGCACGCGGGCGTTCAGTTCCTCCTGCGTCATCTTGTCAAGCTCAACGCCGGAGATGACCTGATCCCGGCCAGTCGCGATACCGATTTCCTTCGCTATCGCATAGGCCGTATCCTTATGGTCCCCCGTTATCATAACGGTCGTCACGGAGGCCTCCTCAAATTCGGCTACCGCCCCGGCCGCTTCGGGACGCGGCGGGTCTATCATGCCGACAAGGCCCGTAAAGACAAGGTTTTCTTCGGACGCGCTCTCGTCGCCCGTCTTATATGCGAGCGAGAGGACGCGCAGGGCGTCCTCGGCCATGGCCGAAACCGTCTCGAGTATGCGCGCCCGGTCAGCGTCCGTGATCGGCCGCTCCACCCCGCCGTCCCGTATGGACGTGCAGCGTTCTATCACATTGTCCGTCGCGCCTTTCGTATAGGCGATAACGCCTCCGTCATCGAGCCGGTGGACCGTCGTCATCATCTTTCGTTCGGAATCGAAGGACTGTTCATTGATGCGCGGCATTACCTTGTCAAGTTCTTTTTTTGACACGCCGACGGCATCGCCCATATAGAGCAGCGCGAGTTCCGTCGGATCGCCAATGGCAAAATCACGCTCCGTGTCAAGCTCCGCGTCCGTGCAGAGCACAAAGCCGTCCACGAGCAGTTTGTCGTCCGCATAGGACAGCTGCGAACTGTCGCGTATCTCCGCGCCGGACCAATACTTCGTGACGTTCATCTTGTTCTGCGTCAGCGTACCCGTCTTGTCGGAGCAGACCACGCTGACCGACCCGAGCGTCTCAACCGCCGGTAGCTTCCGGACTATCGTATTCACCTTTACCATGCGCTGGACGCCGAGGGCGAGCACTATCGTCACGACAGCCGGCAACCCCTCGGGTATCGCCGCCACCGCGAGCGATATGGCCGTCAGCAGCATTTCAAACAGGTCCCTGCCCTGGATGACGGCAACGAGGAAAAGCGCGGCGCAGATGGCGAGCGCGAGTATGCCGAGGACTTTCCCGAGGCTCGCAAGCTTCTTTTGCAGCGGCGTCAGTTCCTCTTTTTCCTCGGAAATCATGCGCGCGATGCGTCCCATCTCCGTGTCCATGCCCGTCGCAACAACGACGCCCTCGCCGCGCCCGTACGAGACGCCCGTCGAGAGGTAGGCCAAATTGATACGGTCGCCGATAGGCAGGTCGCCGTCGGAGACAAACCCCGCGTCCTTATCCACCGGGACGGATTCACCCGTCAGCGCGGACTCTTCTATTTTCAGGTTTACGCTCTCTAAAAGCCGCAGGTCCGCCGGAACGACGCGCCCCGCCTCGAGCAGGACGATGTCGCCGACCACGAGTTCCGCCGCGGGTATTTCGGCTATGTTCCCGCCGCGCCGCACGAGGGCGAACGGGCTCGACAGCTTTTTCAGCGCCTCGAGCGATTTTTCGGCTTTCGACTCCTGTATGACGCCGATAATAGCGTTCACTAACACGATGGCGATAATAATGACCGCGTCCGTATATTCTTTTAAGATCACGGACACGACGGTCGCCGCGAGCAGGATATAGATCATCGGATCGTTCAGCTGCGAAAAAAACGCCGCGATGAGCGTACGCTTTTTCTGTTCTTCGAACTCGTTCCGGCCGTGCGCTTCAAGCAGCGCAGCCGCCTTCTCCGGTGGCAGGCCCGTTTCACGCGATACTTTCAGTTCGCCCAAAACCGCTGCTGCGGCCATCGCCTCGGGCTTCAAGTTTCCCTCTGTAAATACCAATTATTAACCCTCCTGATGATATGTTTCAAGAAATAGACGCAACCGGTCTGCTATATGCCGCAGTTCAGTAAGCTCCGGCAGATAAACAATGCGAAAATGGTCCGTGTCCGGCCAATTGAATCCGCCGCCATGCGTCAGCAGCACATGATGTTCGTGCAGAAAATCGAGGACAAAACGTTCGTCGTCTTTTATGGCGAACTTCTTTTTGTCTATCTTCGGAAATAAGTAGAACGCGGCCTGCGGCTTCACGGCGCTCAAGCCTGGAATATCATTGATAGCCCGATGGATAAACTCGCGCTGCTCGTAAATCCTGCCGCCCGGCTCAATGAGCGGAGCCGCGGAAAACGGCTCGTCCAAAGCCGCCCGGATGACCGATTGCGCCGGTACATTCGCGCAGAGCCGCATTGACGCAAGCATATGTATGCCCTCGATATAGTCGGCCGCGTGCGCTTTCTCCCCGGATATGACCATCCAGCCGCACCGGAAACCGGCTATCATATGGGACTTCGACAGCCCGTTGAACGTGACCGTAAAGAGGTCCGGCGCGAGCGCCGCGCAGGAACTGTGCGTCAAACCGTCCATGACAAGGCGGTCGTAGATTTCGTCCGCAAACACGACGAGTTCGTTTTCGCGCGCTATCTTCAGTATCTCAAGCAGATTGTCCTCGGGATAGAGCGCGCCCGTCGGGTTGTTCGGATTGATGATGACAATGGCCTTGGTGCGCGGCGTCACCTTCCTGCGAATATCCGCCGCGTCCGGCAGCCAGCCGGCGCCTTCGTCGCAGAGATAATGTACGACCTTCCCGCCGCAGAGCGTCGCGACGGATGTCCAGAGCGGATAGTCGGGCGTGGGTATCAGTATCTCGTCGCCGTTATCGAGAAGGGCCTGCAGGGTGATGCTTATCAGTTCGCTGACGCCGTTTCCCGTGTAGACGTCCGCGGGTGTGACGCCCTCGATGCCCTTCGACGCGCTGTAGGCGCATATCGCGCCTATCGCGTCCGCAATGCCCTGTGAATCGGAATAGCCCTCGGCTGAACGCGCGCCCGCGCAAAACGCATCCTCGATAAATTTCGGCGCGAAAAGGCCGAAGCGCGCGGGATTGCCCGTATTCAGGCAGATGATGTCTATACCCTCCGCCGTCATGCGGGCCGCTTCGTCCGCCACCGGCCCCCGAATATCATACCCGACACCGTCGAGCTTTGTAGTCTTTTTTAATATTTTCATCATTAGATTATAACATTATTCCCGCTTGACAGGGGAGCAATCCCGTGCGTAACGACCTGTGATACACTATAGAGTATGAGATATTCGCGTTTACAAAAAATCATCGTCTCCCTTGCGGTTCTGTTGCTGCTCTCCGCGTCTCTTGCGGGCTGCGGCCTTGCGCGGAACATTATGCAGGAATCTTCCCAGCCGGAACCGACGGCTGAGAACACGCTGACGGCCATGCCGCGGATAAATGAAGCGATAGTGAAGGCCCTGAAAGCCGGGGAGCCGAAACTGCGGCTTGATGTAACGGTATCGGACGATGACCTGAAGGATATTATGGAAAACCTGAGCCCGTTTTGGGGCTCCCCCACCGAGTACCGGACGATACGCACCTTCCGGGATGTCGACCTTTCGACGGAAGCGGAGGCCAAAGCCCCGCAGGACGTGTCGCGCATCGAGATGAAGCTTGCGCAGTCGGACAATTATTATGTCTACAAGGCCTACACGGACGCGGCTTACCGCATCCCGTCGGAGCAGACGCGCGCGGCCGGTATACTCGCCGCCCTGCCCGGCGTACTGTCGGACATAAAAGCGGCGGCCGCGCAAAACGCGGGCAGCCCGGACTACGCGCTCATCCTCGCGGTGCACGACTGGCTCGTCACGAACCTGTCATACGATGATACGATAGACGAACTCAGCTACCATAACGGCGTCTACGGCGCGCTTATCGAACACCGAACCATGTGCCTCGGCTATGCGGAAGCCTTACAGCTGATACTGCTCTGTATGGGTGAACAGGAGGTACAGATGGTTGTCGGCAAGGGCAACAGCGACGTGGGCGGAAACCCGGACGGGTGGATCGGCCACGCGTGGAACCTCGTCGAACTCAACGGGGACCTTCTGCACGTGGACGCCACCTTCGACGACCCGGTGAGCAGCGACCCCAACGAAAAAGCGTCCCTCAGCCATATCTACTTCGGGCAGAATGACGCCTTTATGAAAAAGGACCATGAGTGGGCGGCGGATTACTATCCCGTGGCGGACGGCGGCGACTATTATTATTTCAGGGAGAACGGCCTCTATACGGAGAGCAAGAAGGAATTCCGCAAGACGCTGCGCAATCTGCTGCCGAAGAAACAGCTCGCCGAAATCGAAATCGCGGCGAGCGGCTATGAAATCAGCGACGACGACCTGCAGTTCATCTTCAGCGTCAGGGACGACATCAAGGATATTTATCGCTCCTTCACCGACGAGGGCGAAGTGACCATCGCCCGCCTCTTCTTCACCTATGAATAGCTGAAGCCCCTCGGATATAAGGTCCGACCTTATCTGACGTCACGCGTTGAAGCCGGCTTCAAAGGCCTTGAGATTCAATTCGAGGAAGGCCGGTTTGATATTCTTTTGCATAATAGCCTTCCAATCAATCTCACCGAGGCCCTCGCCTTCCATCGCGCGTACGGCCGCGCCGAGCAGGACGATATTCATGGCCTTCGCGTTGCCGAGCCCTTCGGCTATGCCGGCCGCGTCGATAACGAGGGCGTCGGCCTTTGCCGTGAGTTCCTCGAGTATGCCGGCGGGATATTTCGCGGCGCCCATAAGGATTGGCACGGAGGGTATCTCATAATCGTTCACGATAATGCGCCCGCCCGGCCGCAGGTATTCGAGCCAGCGCAGGGCTTCCATCTTCTCGAACGCGACGATGACGCCGGCCTCGCCCTCACCGATAATGGGGCTGTGGACGGCGGCGCCGAACCGAATCTGCGTGCTGACGCTGCCGCCGCGCTGCGACATGCCGTGTATCTCCGACATCTTCACATCGTAACCGGCCGAGACGAACCCCTCGGAGAGTATCTTGCTCGCGAGAATCGTCCCCTGACCGCCGACGCCGACCAACAGTATAGCCTTTACCTTCTTATCATTCATTTCGTTTCCGTCCTCCCTCACTCTGTTCCCGCGGACCTGCTTATCCGCGTTATCGCGTCAAAGGGGCAGACCTGCTCGCAGACCGCGCAGCCCGTACAGGAAGCGCCGGTTATTTTCACACTGTCCTCGCCGCTGACGATGGCCGGGCAGCCCGTCTTTGTGCAGAGCCGGCACGTCGTGCATTTCTCCGCGTCTATCACGCAGACCGTTTCATACCCGCCGAATTCGGACGCGTCCGCCTTGCTGTACTGTTTCAGCACGCAGGGCCACCGCGTAATGATCACGCCCGGCTCGTCGCGCGCAAGCGCTTCATCGAGCGCGCTGTTCACCTCGTCGAGCACCAGCGGATTTATCACGCGTATATGTTCTTTTTTTATGCCGAGCGACGCGCAGAGCGCCGGTATGTCGACAAGCGGCGCCTCATCGCCCATCAGCGTAAATCCCGTGCCCGGGTTCTGCTGCTGACCCGTCATGGCCGTGATCCTGTTGTCCATAATAACGGTAACGACCGCGCTGCCGTTGTACGCGATGTTCATAAGGCTCGTCACGCCCGAATGGAAGAAGGTCGAATCGCCGATGACGGCCACAACCTTTTCCGCGGAACCCGCTGCGCCGACCGCCTTTGCCGCTCCGTGCCCCATGCTGATGCTGCCGCCCATACACAGGCACGAGTCTATCGCGGACAGCGGCGGCGCGGAACCGAGCGTATAGCAGCCGATGTCGCCGGTAATAATGACATTCTTGCGCTTCGACAAGCCGTAGAAGAACCCGCGGTGCGGACAGCCCGCGCAGAGGGACGGGGGCCGCGGCACGGAACTGAGCGCGGAACGCACCCGCTCGGGCTCTGTACCGAATACGGAGCGGCGCACGATGTCCGAATTCAGCTCGCCGATTTCCGGTATAAGGGACTTGCCGATGCAGGCTATCCCCGCCGCTTTCAGCTGGGTTTCCATATAGGGTTCAAGCTCCTCTATCACGTAGAGGGTGTCGACGGTCGCGGCAAATTCGCGGACCATATCTATCGGCATCGGATAGGTAAGGCCGAGCTTCAGATACGATGCCGTATCGCCGAACACATCGCGCGCGTACTGATAGGCGACGCCCGCGCTGACAACGCCGGTTTTTTTGCCATCTCCGTTCTGCTCCGCAGCCGGTATAACGGTATTTATGCCGATTTGCGCGGCTTCGCCGTTCGCGTAGGCGAGTTCGGCCGCATACCGGCCGGCCATATCGACGCGCCGCACCTTCGCGTTTGCGGGCGTCATCACAAATTTCTCTATATTCTTCCGGTAGGGCACTGCGGGGACGGTGGTTCGTTCACCGCGCGTGACGAGGCCCTTGCTGTGGCAGATACGCGTCGTCAGGCGCAGCAGTACGGGCGTATCGAAACGCTCGGACAGTTCAAAGGCGAGCTTCGTATAGTCCTTTGCCTCCTCGCTGTCCGCAGGCTCAAGCATGAGCAGTTTCGCGGAGAGCGCGTAATAGCGGTTGTCCTGCTCGTTCTGCGAGCTGTGCATGCCGGGGTCGTCCGCCGTCACGATGACCGCGCCGCCCGTTACGCCCGTATAGGAGAAGGTGAACAGCGGGTCCGCCGCCACATTCAAGCCCACGTGCTTCATCGTTGCAAGGGACCTTACGCCGGCCATAGACGCGCCGGCGGCGGCCTCAACCGCGACCTTTTCATTCGGCGCCCACTCCGCGTACACATCATCGTACTGCGCGAGGTTTTCAAGTATCTCGGTACTCGGCGTCCCCGGGTAGGCGGACGCGAACACGAGCCCGGCTTCCCACGCGCCGAGCGCTATAGCCTCATTCCCGGTCAACAGCAATTTTTCAGTCATACGTATCTACTCCTCCGTTTTCTGTCTCACCCTGTTCTCTATCAGTTCTATTTTCTCGCGGTATTTCTTCACGAGTTCAAAACGATCCGTTTCCTCGTAGAGCTTCACGAGTTCACGCATGGCGTCGAGCTGTGTGCCGTTGATGCGCAAGACCTTCTTAAACGCTTCTTCGGCATCTGCCGTCTCGCCCCTGCCGCTATGCGCCCTGCCTATATGATACCAGAGCGGCCACCAATCGGCATGCCGTCCCGCCGTGAAATGGGACAGAGCCTCGAGCCCCTCATCGTAGTTCCCCGAGAGCACAAGGTTGCACGCGTTTTCGATGGCTATCGGCTCATCGAGCTGCGCAAGCCTGTCCGCTATCTCAGAGCGCGTTTCCGCGTCCGTGGCAAGCTCGAGGTATCTGCGCCAGGCGACGGACGCTTTCGTATAGAGGCCGAGGTTCAGATATACGTAGCCGAGACGGTACCAACCCGGGGCAAAGTCGGGATGCTTGAGCGTCAACGTCTCGAATATGTCAATCGACTCGGCTTTCAGATTGCCGATTTTCGCCTCGTCCGACGACTCCGCATAGAGCGCGCCAAGCACGCTGCCGTAGCCATAGAGGGCTACCGCGTCATCCGGGGAAATGGCGAGCGCGGCGCGCTGCCAGATACAGGCGCTGTCGAGATCCCCCGCATCCACGGCGTCCTTTGCTTCCGTCAAAAGCATAGCAAGCGCCCGGTCTTTCAGGAAGCGGTAGAGGAACCGCTTGTATTCGGGGACATAGCCGAACGCGGGGTCGATGCCGATGACCCGCGCCATGGCCGTGCCGATGGCGCTGATATGCAGCCCCTCACC
>JAITEX010000110.1 GCA_031281765.1 Eubacteriales Family XIII. Incertae Sedis bacterium
GCACTCCGCACCGGCTCACGCCGATCATGCGACAGTCGTTCGTATCTTATTCCGAACGCCCAGGCGAATACCTCCACACCGGTATCCCCTTCGGCACCTGCACCTTTCCCCGCTGCCCGGCCCTATGGCGGCCTCTCACGCGGCGGATACTGATTGCAAAATGCGACCTCTATCGTTTATTCCATATTATGCTACAAAGTTTATACTACTTTTGCGTTCCTGTCAAGCGCGCCTGAACCGTGATTTTTGTTTCGGTTGCTTGATTGTTGTCCGATATATTACTATAATATATCCCATGACCATTACACTCACTGATTTCGTAAGTCAGATAACCTCGAATATGCCGCTTCTCATTACGGTCCTTTTGACCCTCGGAGTGGTACTCGTAAACGGCTGGACGGACGCGCCGAATGCTATCGCTACCTGTGTATCGACAAGATCGATAGGCGTACGGAAAGCTATCATCATGGCAGCCATCTGCAATTTCTTCGGCGTCTTGTTTATGACCATGGTAAACGCGAGCGTCGCCTCGACCATATATAATATGGTCGATTTTCAGAGCGACCCGAAAACGTCGCTTATCGCGCTGTGCGCGTCCCTGTTCGCGATAGTGATATGGGCGACCGCCGCGTGGTGGTTCGGCATACCGACGAGCGAAAGCCACGCACTGATAGCGGGGCTCTCGGGCGCGGCCATCGCGCTGCAGGGCGGCATCAGCGGCATCAACGGCGCGGAATGGGTCAAGGTCATTTACGGCATAATCCTTTCCACCGTACTCGGTTTCTTTATGGGTTTCGTTATTACAAAAATCATGGAGCATCTGTTTCGGCGCCTTGACCGGCGCGTCGGCAGCGTTATTTTCAATCACGGCCAGGTAGCGGCGGGCGCGGGTATGGCTTTCATGCACGGGGCGCAGGACGGACAGAAATTCATGGGCGTGTTTATGCTCGGCATGTTTTTGGCCAAGGGTGACGCGACTGTTACGGAGTTTCAGATACCCATCTGGCTGATGGTGCTCTGCTCGCTGACCATGGGGCTCGGCACATCCATCGGCGGGTACCGCATCATTAAGTCCGTCGGCATGGATATGGTGAAGCTGAAAAAATACCAGGGCTTTTCCGCCGATTTATCCGCGGTAATCTGTCTGGCGCTGGCGTCGCGGTTCGGCCTGCCGGTCAGCACGACGCATACGAAGACGACGGCTATTATGGGCGTCGGTTCGGCGAAACGTATCAGCGCGGTGAACTGGAAGGTCGTCGGCGATATGGTGCTCGCGTGGATATTGACGTTCCCGGGCTGCGGCCTGCTCGGCTACCTTATGGCGTGGGCGTTTATGGCTATTTTTTAATGGCAGCCATTGATTACACCGGAACCGAGATAGGGCCGATCAGGCCGCCGAGTGAGGCGACGAGCCTGATGCTGCGCGTGACGCGCAATTGCCCGTGGAACAAATGCAAGTTCTGCACGCTCTACAAGGGCGCGCAGTTCAGCATCAGGCGGCGCGAGCACGTCCTGAAAGACATCGATGACATCGCGCATTTCATCACCGGACTGAAAGAAACCGAAGGGCTCGCGCCCGCGCGGCGTTCCGCCGCGCTCTCGTCGCTGCGCCGGTCCATGGAGCGTCCCGAAAACCGCGCCGCCGCGGAATCCGCCCTGCACTGGTATTCCTACGGCTGCACCTCCGTGTTCCTGCAGGACGCCAACACCCTGCTGACGAAAACGGACGATCTGGCGGCGATACTCCGCCATCTGAAAGAAACCTTCCCGCAGATAGAGCGCATCACCTCCTACGCGCGTTCGGCTACGGCCCTCAGCAAATCCGACGAGGATCTCGCCCGTTTGCGCGCAGAGGGCCTTGACCGCGTCCACATCGGCATGGAATCCGGCGCAGACCGTGTGCTTGAATTCATGCAGAAAGGCGCGACGAAACAAATTCATGTGGACGCCGGCAAAAAAATAAAAAAGGCCGGCATGGAGCTTTCCGAATACTACATCATCGGGCTCGGCGGCGCGGAAATGAGCGACGAGCACGCGCGCGAATCCGCGGACGCGCTGAACAGAATCGACCCGGATTTCATCCGCATCCGCACCCTCTCGGTCCCGGGCCGCGCGCCCTTAGCCGAAGACGTCCGCGCCGGAAGGTTCACTCAGATAAACGATGTCCGCGGCGCCGAGGAGCTCTACACCCTGCTCGAAGCCTTGGACGTACACAGCTCCGTCATCGCGAACGACCATATCGTAAACCTGCTGCCGGAAGCCTCCGGCAAATACCCGGAGGACAAAGAGAAGATGCTCGCCGCCGTGCGCGGCTTCCTTGAGCTTTCGCCCGAAGAGCAGACCATCTACCGCGTCGGCCGCCGCATGGCGTATATGAGCCGCGTCGGCGATCTCGAAAACGCGGATACGGTCGCCTTTATCAAACGCATCATCGCCGAAGAGGGCATAGACGAATCAAACATCGACGAGCGCCTCCGCGGCCTGATGCGAAAGTTTATTTAGCGTCCCGCCTCGGCCTCGTCCATCTCCGCATTCTCCCCCCACGTCGTCCCGCGCCGTTCCAAATACGCGAGCAGCTCGTCCTCTTTCAGGGCCTTGCTGAAATACCATCCCTGGAAACGTTCCGCGCCGAGTTCGCTCATGATGTCAAGCTGTTCCTTTGTCTCTATGCCCTCGCAGATCAAAAGCACGTCGAGCTTCTTGCAGAGATCGAGTATAGACGCCACCACGAGCCGCTGGTCTTCGCCTTTTGTTACACTTTGTACGAGAGAGGTATCGAGTTTTACGACATTCGCGAAGAAATCAAAGAGATATTTCAGGGAACTGTGCCCCATCCCGAAATCGTCTATCGAAAAACTCGCGCCCGCGATACGCAGTTTCGCGAACGTTTTCAGCAGCGTATCGCTCACATCTATGGTCGCGTTTTCCGTCAGCTCAAATTCCGTCGTGCGCGGGTCAACTTCCGTCTCGCTCATATACTCCATTATCGTCTCGTAAAGTTCGGTATCCGTGTTCAGTTGCGTCGGCGTCAGGTTTATCGACATACGCAGCTTTTCATATCCCGCGTCTTTAAATCTTCGCTTCGCCTTCAGCGACTGCCGTATGACCCAATTACCGAGCTTATTGTTTTCCCCGGCTTCTTCCGCAAGCGCGATGACCACTTCCGGCGGTATATCCCCAAAATCCTTATGCGTCCATCTCAGCAGCGCCTCGACGCCGTACGCTCTGCCGTCGGCGGCCGACTTCGGCTGAAACTCCATATGCAAAGCATTCGCGTCCGCGTCATACGCGAGCCGGTCGCCGAGTTCCCGCCCGAGCCGACGCGCCAATGCCCCCATATCGTCCGAGCGGCTCATGATCCTGTTCGGCTGTTTTGTTATCAGGTACCGGACTTCCTTTGCCATAGCCGCATAGACCATCTTCTCCCGCTCACGGTTTTTCTTTGCGAGAAAACGCACGAAGGGAAGGTAAATGAAGAACGACACCGAAAAACACGTAAGCTGTACGAAGATAGCCGAAACCGAGCCCGTCGCTTCATAGCCGGAAATTAAGAGCGGCGTCGTCCACTCGACCTCATATACCGGCAGCGGCATGATTCCGGTTTTTACCGCGCCGTACGCTATGAACGCGGACGCTATCGGAGCGGCTAAGAACGGCACAAACATATAGACATTCAGCACTATCGGAAGCCCGTAAATAATGGGTTCGTTTACATTCAAAAGCCCCGGGATAAGCGCGACTTTCCCGAGTTTATGGCCCGCGTATTTGCGGCCGAACAGGATGAGGACCACCACTAACGCAAGCGTTGAGCCCGCCCCCCCGATAAACACAAAGACATCGAAGAAAACTTTCGTGAACTCCGGATTCTCCATGCCCTGAGCAACTACGTCGGCCTGCGCCGCGTCGTAGGCTTCGAGAAAGACATTGTTGCCGTGTATCCCGAAAAACCAGAGTATATGCACGATAAACACGACGAGGAATACCTTGCCGATATTGTCGCCCAGAAACAGCGTTCGATAGACGTCCATAGCAAAACCTGCCGTCATCTCGTCGAAGCCCGTATAATGGATAAGCAGGTTCGCCGCGGCATAGATGCCTATCGTCGCGAGCATCGGAAGCAGGATATGGAACGCAGCCCGGAATGCCTCCGCCCCGCCGAAGAAATATTTCCGCTCCTTCACGTGTTTCCCGAACACCTTCGCAAAAAGTATGAGGAATTTGACAGAGGTAATGGCGATAAGCATCGCCGTAAACATCGAGGTCGAGCTTGCGGCCTTGGCGGTAATGACCGCGCCCGTAATCTCTTCCGGCCGCTGAAATATCACGTAACAGATAAGGGCCGTCATAATCGGGAATACGATATGCATCCGCCCGCCCGCAACGGCAGCATCCGTCAAAGCGATGGAATAGGAGATGCAGATAACCGCAATCAGCGAGATTATTTGCATGGTCCCGTTGAAAATAATGGTGGGAAGCGTCTGCCACGCGTCCCCGAATGTTTCCTGCAAAAAGTACTGAAGCGGTGGTATTGGTATATTGATAAGCGCTACGACAAAAGCTCCGATAAGGATTGCCGGAGTCATTAGCATAAAACCCTGCTGTATACCCCTCAGCAGCGGCCGGTCGAAGAATGACAGCGCCGCGCGTTTTTCAGCGGTTTCGATAGTCATAACACCAACAGTATACCATAAACCGCGCGGGAACTCCGTCCATAGCCGGAGTTGGCGCTTTATTGTTTGGAAAATCATAAAAAAATCCGAATGCCGCCATAGGGGGTAGGCGGCACTCGAAAGAGCTGTAAAGGATTTAGACATCCTTCTCATAGGGGTATTTCGGCGCTAACAACGGTGAACCCGCTCGCGCCTATATATATTATACCCCATTTTTTCGATTTTAAACATAAAACTTTAAAAAAATATTATTTTTTTCGAGTTTTTTTAAGTTTGCGGGGCGAAAATTACTTTTATTTGCAAAAAAGCTTATTTTTCCGTCTCAACCATGCGTTTTGCCCGGCGGATTATGACGCCCAGATAGCTTGCCGCGCTCAGCAGCAGCGCCGACAGAATGACGGGGAGAGCGGCGTCGGCATCCTGCCCGCCTACTCCCGTCGGATTAATGGTTTCCCTCGTGTTGGTGAAAGTAAAGGTTCCCAGGTTTCCCGTCATGCTTCGCGTAAGCGTATCCCCAGCATATTCCATATCCGGCGTTTCACTGTCACGGAATGTGACCGTGTAGCCGTCATAATTCGTCTCAGTGACGCTTACCATTCCGCCCACGAGTATGTCGCTTATGGTAATGCTCTGCCCGTGCTTCAGGGTAAGGTCTCTGGTGGTGATGAGCGTACCGTCCGCATACATAAGTTTCACGGTAAACGTAAAGTCCTTCGTTTTGTCCGCATAGTCGCCCGCCACCGTGTTTGCTATGGTCAGGCTTGCCGTCTGCAGCTTCACATTCAGAGTAGAACCATCCCGCACCGAGCCTATCTGCGGCATATTGTTCGCTACGCGCGCGACCGTGCCAAGCAGGGTTGCGCCCGCCGAACCCTTATACGCAACGATTTTGTCCGTCCGCGTGGTACTGCCTGTCGTATACGCGAAACACGCGTAGCCCGCCGGCAGGCTCAGCGAGGAACTCATAGGGGTGGTGCCCCCGCCCGGATACACGCGCAGTTCCGTACTCTCCGCTACGGAAAGCGGCGCGTCGAAATACGCGTTCACATAGTATCCGTCCCCGTCGTTCTGTCCCGCAGCATGAAGCGCGGGGCGGTTGGAATTTCGCGTCGCATAGGCCGTTACCGTCGCCGTAGAATCAATGGTAAGCGTCGCCGCACCCCCGCCGCTTCCGCCGCCGATGCCTGCGCCCCCGGCGCCGCCTGTTGCGGTGACCGTGGCGTTTCCGGTGATGGAAATCTTACCCGCGCCCTCGCCGCTCCCGCCGCCGATGGCGGCGCTCCCGGCGCCGCCTCGCACCGTGAGGCTGCCATCGCCACTGATGGTGACAGACGCCGATTTCGGCACATTCAAGCCCGCGTTATTTCCGGCGCCGTTATTAGCCTGCGTCAGCCTGTTGGCGCCTGTAAGCTTCAGGTTTACCTGCGCATTTCCCTGCAGTGCAAAGGCGGGTTCGCCCGTAGCCTTGCTCGTCACGTCAATGCCCTCAATAACAATTTCCGCGTTAAGCCCCGCTTCCACGATGATGCGCTTGAAAATCGACGTACCCGGGCCGTAGCTCTGTGTAATGCGGTATGCTCCGCCATTTTCATCGGCGAAAAGAATCAACGTCCGGCCCGGATCGCTGACGCCGCTTTGGTTGGGCATCGTGGAGCCGTCCACCCTGTATCCTATACCCTCCGCTGTCGTCGTCGACAGGTCGATAAGCGTCGGGGTCAGGGTCGTAAAGGATATGACAGCGCTCGGAATGCTGATAGTCTGATTGCCGCTCGTTACGTTCAGATAGGTCTGAACATAATACGGCGTACCTTCCGTCAGGTTACTTATTGGCGCGGAGATGTCGTTCGTGCTATAGTTGCTCCATGGGACATCGGTACCATTGAGCCATCCGGACCCGTCTACAGAACTTGACGTGGAATACCGGAATCCGCCGGAAACGTAGGTGAATGGCGACGCCACGTACTGACCCGTACTGACTAAGGTCGCGGACGTCAGCCTGATGTCGGTCGCCGAGGGCGTACCCGCCGTGACGCCCGTAAACAGCTTTACTTTCAACGTCGAAGCGTCATGCACCGAGCCGATTTGAGGATCATTATCATTGTCTTTCACCACCACGCCGCGGAAGGTCGTTCCATCTGCCTCGTAGGCGAAGATGTTATCCGTCTGCGGGGACGCAGCGCCCGTCGTATAGGCGAAGCACGCGTATTTTGCCGGCAATGAGAGCCCGGAAACGGGAGGCGTACTGCCGCCCGAAGAAACCCACAGCGGCGTGTCCGCAGTAGAGGAAAGGGACGCATTAAAATATGCGTTCACATAATAGCCCGTGCCGGTACCGATACCGTTGGCTTGGTTTACCGCATGAATAGCCGGCCTTTTGAAATGTACCGAGTAGGCCCTGACCGTCGCCGATGCGTCAAGGGTCAGGGTAGCCGGTCCGCCGCCCCCGGTTTCGTCGATCTTGCCCGTGCCGCCACCGCCGATACCCGCGCCGCCAAAACCTGATTCGCCCATGCCACCGCCACGCGCGGTGACATTCGCCGTACCGGTGATATGGATGGCGCCGCCGGCTTCGCCACTACTGCCGCCGATGCCCGCGCCTCTTCTGCCGCCTCTCGCTTCTACCGTGCCGCCGCTGATTTCAATCGTGCCGCCGGGGGTAGCGCTGATGCCGGCGCCGCCGCCGGAATTGGTGGAAGTGCCGCCCTGTGCCTCGACATAAGCATTTTCGCTGATAGCAAT
>JAITEX010000138.1 GCA_031281765.1 Eubacteriales Family XIII. Incertae Sedis bacterium
CGGGCAGCGGGGAAAGGTGCAGGTGCCGAAGGGGATACCGGTGTGGAGGTATTCGCCTGGGCGTTCGGAATAAGATACGAACGACTGTCGCATGATCGGCGTGAGCCGGTGCGGAGTGCTATCTTTGTTTTCATGGTGTTATTCTATGAACCAAAGTAGCCGATTCGTCAGCTGCTTTTTTGTTTATTCTATGTATGGTTATCGTGAAAAGGAGGATAAACATTATGCGTGAAGCTGTATTTCGCGGCGTCGCGACGGCTTTGATTACGCCGTTTGCGGACGATGGTATCGACTATGAGGATTTCGGCAGGCTTTTGGACTGGCAGATAGAACAGGAGGTGGACGCGCTTGTCGTCTGCGGCACCACGGGCGAACCGTCCACCATGACGGACCTCGAGCACCGGCAGGCCATCGCCTATGCGACGGAATATGTCGATGGGCGCGTACCTGTCATCGCCGGTGTCGGCAGCAACGAGACAGTATATTCGGTATCGCTCGCTAAGCATGCGGCGGATTGCGGGGCGGACGCGCTGCTCGCAGTGACCCCGTATTATAATAAATGCACGCAAAAGGGGCTTATCAAAATGTTTCAGACCATCGCGGACGCGAGTACGCTGCCCTTGATTCTGTATAATGTGCCGGGCCGGACGGGGCTGAATATCGAGCCGGAGACCTATGAGGCGCTGGCGGGCCACGGCAATATCGCGGGAATCAAAGAGGCAAACAGCAATATCGAAAAGATAATGGATACCTTTGCGCGCGTTTACGGCAAACTCGACATCTATTCCGGCAACGACGACCAGATACTCCCCATCATGGCGATGGGCGGCGCCGGCGTCATTTCGGTCATCTCAAATATTCTGCCGCGCGAGATACATGAACTCACGATGACCGCCCTGCGCGGCGACATTGCGGAAGCGGCGGCCCTGCAACGCCGGTATCAGCCGCTGATCCGCGCCCTGTTCAGCGAGGTGAACCCGATTCCCGTCAAGGCCGCCATGTACGCGATGGGATACTGCTCGAGCGTGGTGCGGCCGCCGCTGACGGAGCTTGAGGACGACCACCGTGAAACGCTGTATAATCTAATGAGACGGGAGGGACTTCCGGTATGATGCGCGTAATAATAAACGGCGCCCTCGGCCATATGGGCCGGGAAGTCGCAAAAAAAGTCCGCGCGGGCTATCTCGCGTCTGAACTCGCGGGCGAAGCGGACGCGAGCGCCACGCCGCTTGGGGACATCACGGCCAGGGCCGATGTGATAATAGACTTTTCGAACCACGCCGCGACGGCGGAACTGCTCGCCTTTGCGACGGCGCGCGGTATTCCGGTCGTCATCGCGACAACGGGGCAGACGGAGGATGAGCTTGCCCTTATCCGGGAGGCGGCACGGCAGCTGCCCGTATTTCTGTCCGCGAATATGTCGCTCGGTATCGCGGTGCTTATGGATGTGGCGAAGCGGGCGGCGGCGGCCTTCCCGTCGGCGGACATCGAAATCGTCGAGACACACCACAACCGCAAACTCGACGCCCCGAGCGGTACGGCCCTCCTGCTCGCCGACGGGCTCCGCGCGGTGCGCGCGGGAGCCGCTCCGCGGCTCGGCCGCCGCCCCGGTCTCCACGAACCGGGCGAAATACCGATCCACTCACTTCGTATGGGCGACGTAGTGGGGGAACACAGGATATATATAGACAACGGCTCCGAGCGCCTCGAACTGACGCACACGGCTACCTCGCGCGCACTCTTTGCCGAGGGCGCCATCGCTTGTGCGGCCTTTCTCATCGGTAAGCCGGCCGGATTGTATGGCATGGAGGATGTGGTGAAACTATGAAGATATATTTTACGAAGATGCACGGCGCCGGCAATGACTATATCTATATAGACTGTTTCCGGTATCCCGAACCCCCGGACCTTCCGCGCCTCGCAAAAGAGATGTCGCGGCGGCATTTTTCGGTCGGCGCGGACGGCCTCGTCCTGATGTATCCGCCAAAGCCGGGAACCCCGACCGACGCGCGTATGCGGATGTTCAACGCAGACGGCAGCGAGGGGAAAATGTGCGGCAACGCCATACGCTGCGTTGCTAAGTACCTCGTAGATAATGGGCTGACGGACAAGACGGAGCTTGCTATAGACACGCTGAGCGGCGTCAAACGTGTGACGTTAACGGCGTCAAGCATTTCCGTTGACATGGGACGGGCGTCATTTGCGCCAGAGGACATACCGATAAACTCCAAGGAACCAGCGATAGATTACCCGCTGACCGTTTTAGAGATAGAATTCCGCATCACCGCCGTATCGATGGGCAATCCTCACGCGGTCAATTTCTTCCCTATCATAGATCCGCTTCCACTTGAACACATAGGCCCCCTGTTTGAAAACCACGAATTTTTCCCAGAGCGCGTGAATACGGAGTTTGTCCAGGTGGTAAGTGAGACCGAGCTGAAAGTGCGCGTCTGGGAGCGCGGCAGTGGCGAGACGATGGCCTGCGGCACCGGCGCGTGCGCAAGCGTCGCCGCGGCCGTAAAGAAGGGGATCTGCAAAGCGGATACGCCCGTTACGGTAAAGCTCCCCGGCGGCGACCTCGTGATACGCGTCAGCGCGGACTTTGACGTGACGATGACGGGCGGCGCCGAAAAGGCCTTTGAAGGAGTCTATGAGTATGACGCGGAGTAACATCAAAATCAATGAAAATTATCTGAATCTGAAAGAGAGCTACCTCTTTTCGGACATCAAAAAAAGAGTTGCCGCATTCGGCGCGAAATATCCGGACGCGGAGCTTATCCGCATGGGCGTCGGCGATGTCACCCTGCCGATAGCCGGGCCCGTCGCCCGTGCGATGCAGAGGGCCTGCGCCGAACTCGGCGGGAAAGAGACCTTTCGCGGCTATCCGCCCGAGTTCGGTTACGACTTTGTACGGGAGGCGATAGCGGCGTATTATGCGGGCTTCGGCGTGAACGTCGCCGCGGACGAGGTATTCGTGAGCGACGGCGCGAAGTGTGACGTCGGCAACCTCACGGAAATATTCGGCGACAACCCGGTCCTCATCCCCGACCCGGTCTATCCCGCCTACTTAGACAGTAATATCATGGCCGGTCGGCGCGTGGGCTTCCTCAAAGGCTCCGATGAGAACGGCTTCCTACCGATGCCGGACGGGCTTGACGAGGACGCGTACATCGTCTACCTCTGCTCACCGAACAATCCTACGGGCGCCGTCTACACTGCCGCCCAGCTCAAAGTATGGGTGGATTTTGCGAACAGGACCGGCTCGGTCATCATCTATGACAACGCGTACGAAGCCTTTATCCGCGGCGATTTCCCGCATTCGATTTTCGAAATCGAGGGCGCAAGGGTCTGCGCCATCGAGGTCTCAAGCCTCTCAAAGACGGCGGGCTTCACGGGCGTCCGCTGCGGCTGGACTGTGGTCCCGTCGCAGCTGCGCGCCGGGGATGTGACGCTGAAAAGCCTCTGGGAACGCCGACAGTCCACGAAATTCAATGGCGTGTCCTATCCCGTGCAGCGCGCAGCCGAAGCGGCGCTCAGCCCCGAAGGCGTAGCCGCGAGCAGGGAGCAGGTCAGCTACTATCTCGAAAACGCGGGCTATATCCGCGCGCTTTTGGACGGGAAAGGCATGAGGTATACGGGCGGGGATTCCTCCCCCTACATCTGGATGAAATGTCCCGCGGGCATGGGCTCATGGGATTTTTTCGACTTCCTGCTTGAACGCGCGCAGGTCGTCGGCACGCCCGGCTCCGGCTTCGGCGCCTGCGGCGAGGGCTGGTTCCGGCTCACCTCGTTCGCGGAGAGGGAGTCCGTTACCGAAGGCGTGAGACGCCTGCAAGAGGTTTTGTAACGCGTCTCCGTCACAAAAAATACTATCTACTGAAAAGGAGCGGAACATGCTGCATACGAATGTATCTATCAATGAAGCCGGCCATCTGGCCTTTGCCGGCGCCGACGTGACGGAGCTCGCGGCGAAATACGGGACGCCGCTTCACCTACTCGACGAGGCGCGGCTGCGCGAAAACTGCCGGACCTACGTCCGCGCGATGAAAAAACATTTCGGAGAAAACGCCATGCCTGCGTACGCGTCAAAGGCGCTCAGCCTGAAAACCGTCTATCGCATTGTGGACGAGGAAGGCCTCGGCGCCGACGTGGTTTCGCCCGGCGAGCTGTATGCTGCGCTTGCGGCCGGCTTCCCGCCCGGAAAACTTATCTTTCACGGCAGCAACAAAACGGACGCCGACATCAAATATGGCGTGGACAGCGGGGTCGGCTGGTTCGTCGTGGACAGTATAGACGAGCTGAATGCCCTTGAAGCGTACGCGTCTGCGGCCGGCGCTGTGCAGAATGTCCTTTTGCGCATCACACCCGGCATCGACCCGCATACCTTTGAGGCGGTCAAGACAGGACGTGTGGATTCAAAGTTCGGCGCGGCTGTCGAAACCGGCCAGGCGCTTGAGCTTGCCCTTGCCGCGCTCGCAAAGGGCCATATCAAAGTCTGTGGCTATCATTGCCATATCGGTTCGCAGATATTCGAGAGAGAGCCGTTTACAGACGCGTCAAGAATAATGCTTGAATTTTCGGCCGCTGTCAGAGACGCGTCCGGCTTCGAAGCGGAGATACTGAATCTCGGCGGCGGCTTCGGCGTCAGATATACGGAGAACGACCCCGTCATAGATATTGAGAAGAACATAGCGGAAATCGCCGTGAATATGCGGAGCATATGTCAAGCAAAAAGCCTGACAATGCCGCGGGTCTTCATGGAGCCGGGCCGGAGCATCGTAGCCGACGCAATGCTGACCGTCTACACGGTCGGCTCGGTCAAACAGATACCGGGCTTTAAGAATTATGTGTCTATTGACGGCGGTATGACGGACAATCCGCGCTATGCCCTCTACCGGTCGCCCTACACCGTGGTTGCGGCGAACCGCGCGTCCGGGGCCGCGGACTTCACCTGCGCGATTGCCGGGCGCTGCTGCGAGAGCGGGGACCTGATTCAGGAAAACGTGAATATCCCCCGGCCCGTCCGCGGCGACCTCCTTGCCGTCCTCGTCACCGGCGCGTATAACTATTCAATGGCCTCGCATTACAACCGCATTCCGAAGCTGCCGATAGTAATGATAGCGACGGACGGAA
>JAITEX010000022.1 GCA_031281765.1 Eubacteriales Family XIII. Incertae Sedis bacterium
GCCTGCACATCGCTGTTCCGCATGGATTTGTGCAGGGCCGAGATGATATTATAATGTTCCTCGCCCGTCTTATCGTAGAGCAGGAGCTTGCGGCTGATGCTCTGTTCGACGAGTTCGTCCGTCACGATGAGCTTGCCGTCCGCGATTTCGCTATTCGATACTATCATCTCGAGCGTATTCAGGGCCGCGCGCGCGTCCCCGTTCGCAAAATTCGCGATAATGCCGACGACGCGATCGTCAAGTTCTATGGTGTAATCCGATTCCGCGTCCAGGAAATGAACAGCGCTCCGTATCAATTCGGAAATATCATCTATCGTGAGCGGCTGCAGCACGAATACCTTGCAGCGCGACAAGAGCGCCGAATTAACCTCAAACGACGGGTTCTCCGTCGTCGCGCCTATCAGGACGATGACGCCCTTTTCAACATAGGGGAGGAAGGCGTCCTGCTGCGCCTTGTTGAAGCGGTGGATCTCATCGATAAAGAGTATCGTCTTCTGCCCGATGAAACGGTTCTGCTCCGCCTGTTTCATCACTTCGCGTATTTCCTTGATGCCGCTTGACACCGCGCTGAAGTCGACAAAATTCGCCTTCGTCTGCTCTGCGATGATCCGCGCGAGCGTCGTCTTGCCCACGCCCGGCGGCCCCCAGAATATCATCGAAGGCACATTGTCGCTCTCGATCAGCTGCCGCAATATCTTGCCCTTGCCGACGAGATGCTGCTGCCCGAAATACCCGTCGAAATCATGCGGACGGACGCGGCTCGCAAGCGGCGCGTAGGCGTTTCCCTGAAACATGGTCTGTTGCTCGTTCATACTTTATATTATAATACAATAATACCTCGAAGTATGGACAAAGGGAGAATACCATGGACAGAGCGGAAGCTGATTTTTATCTGGGGCTGAATCATGAGGACAAGATACGAGAAGCGGCGGAGACGCTTGCGGGCGTCATACGCCCGACCCCGCTTGTGGAAAGCGACTTTTACAGCGGCGAATACGGATGCTCCGTATATATCAAACCCGAACACCTGCAGCGGACGGGCTCGTTCAAGCTGCGCGGCGCGTATAATAAGGTAGCGCGCCTGCCGGAACTGCTCATAAAGAAAGGCGTTGTCGCGGCCTCCGCCGGAAACCACGCGCAGGGCGTGGCTTTCGCGGCTTCCGCGAAAGGTATACCGGCCACCATCGTTATGCCGAATGTCACGCCGCTTATCAAGGTGGACGCAACGCGCGCCTACGGCGTGGACGTGATACTGCACGGCAACGACTATGACGAGTGTTATCATAAGGCGGTGGCGCTCGCCGATGAAAACGACGCGACCTTCATACATCCGTTCGACGATTACGAAATCATCTGCGGCCAGGGGACCGTCGGGCTTGAGATACTCGAGGAACTCCCCGAAGCGGACGAGATACTCGTGCCCATCGGCGGCGGCGGGCTTGCGGGCGGCGTCGCCCTTATCGCAAAGACCCTGAAACCCGGCGTCAAAGTGATAGGCGTCGTTCCCGAGGGCGCCCAGTCCATGAAACTATCGCTTGAGGACGGCCGTGTGAACCGCCTCGCTTCCGTCAAGACCGTCGCCGACGGCGTCGCCGTGCGCGGCCCCGGCCAACTGACCTTTCTTATCGCGCAGAAGTATCTCGATGAGGTCATCACGGTCAGTGAAAAAGACATTATGGAAAACGTCCTGCTCCTGATGGAAAAGCATAAATTTGTCGTCGAAACTGCCGGCGTCCTGCCGCTCGCCGCGCTGAAGCACTGCGCGAAACCCGGGAAGAAAACCGTCTGCGTCACCAGCGGCGGCAATATCGATATGGTCACCATCAGCTCCATTATCAACCAGGGCATGATAAGCCGCGGCCGTATCATGTGCTTTGCCGTCGAGCTGCCGGACCGCCCGGGCCAGCTCGTGCAGGTCGCCACCCTGCTCGCGGACCTCGGCGCAAACGTCATCGGGCTCGAACACAACCAGTTCAAGGCCCTTGACCGCTACTCGGACAAAGTCGTCCTCGAAGTCACCGTCGAGACCAACGGCCACGCCCACATCCATCGCGTCCTCGAAACCCTGAAAGACGTCGGCTTTGTCATCCGGCGAATCTACTGACGACACAAAGGGACGGTTCCCCGACACAGGGGGACGGTTCCGCTGTGTCAAATTGTATACAAAATCACACAAGGGAACCGTCCCCCTGTGTCGTCCTACTCCGCTTCGTGCCGCCGCGGCCGGCGCATCAGGTTTGTCAGCGCTTCGCGCGGCCCGAGTTCACCGCGGACGACCTTGCAGATAGCTTCCGTAATGGGAACTTCGACGCCGTGTTTCTGTGCGAGCGCATAGGCGGCCTCGGCCGTGGTGATGCCTTCGACGACCATGCCGATTTTCTCTTTCGCCTCTTCGGGAGGCATGCCCTCGCCTATCAGGATGCCGCAGCGCCGGTTCCGGCTGTGCATACTCGTACAGGTAACGATAAGGTCGCCGACGCCGGCGAGGCCCGAGAAGGTCTCGCGCTTCGCGCCGAGGGCGACGCCGAGGCGCGTCATTTCGGCGAGGCCGCGCGTCATAAGGGCGGCTTTCGTGTTGTCGCCAAAGCCCATGCCGTCGGCGATACCCGCTCCGAGAGCGATGATGTTCTTCAGGGCGCCGCCAAGCTCAAGGCCAAGTACGTCGGAGTTCGTGTAGACACGAAAGACGTCCGACATAAAGAGCGCCTGGACAAATTCCTCCGCTTCCGTATCGGCGGAGGCGACGGCAACCGTGGTCGGCCTGTTCAGCCCGACTTCCTCGGCGTGCGACGGGCCGGAAAGCACCACAAAGGTATGGCCCGGCGCGCATTCGGCGGCTATCTGCGAAATCGTTTTCAGGCTGCCGAGCTCAATGCCCTTCGCGACATTCAAAATAAGCGCGTCCGGTTTCATCGCGGGCTGCGCCGAAAGAAAGGCCGTGCGGAAATGCTGGGCCGGCACGGCAAACAGCGCCACGTCGGCGCCGTCTACCACTTCCGCCGGCGTATCCGCTATCCGCACGCCCGCGTCGAGCGGGACGCCGGGCAGGTATTTCCGGTTCTCGCGGTCGCGCTTCAGCGCGGCGAGAAGCTCCGTATCCAAATCCCAAATCGCCGGGTCAAGCCCGTTCGCCGCAAGCCGGTTCGCAAGGGCTGTGCCCCAGCTGCCCGCCCCTATTATGCCGATGCGTACGGTGCTCAAATTCAATGATGACGCCATGGTCCCCTCCCTCACTCTCTTTCCTCTGTATTCTTCTTGTCTCGCGTCCCGAACGACAGCTTCGCTTCCTCACCATGAAAGATACGGACGATATTCGCCCGGTGTTTAATAAGCACGAGCGCCGCTATCACGGCCATCCACGCCGGATACCAGCTCCCGAACAGCAGCCCCGCCGGAACCGCAAGCAGAGCCGCAAGGCAGACGCCGAGCGACACCCTGCGCGTGAGGGCCACGATGACTATGACGATGCCAATCAAAAGCAGCGCAAGCAGCGGCTGTACGGCGAGCAGCACACCGAAGGTCGTCGCGACGCCCTTGCCGCCGCGGAAGCCGAAAACGGCCGGCCACATATGGCCGATTATCACGCAGACGCCGCAGACCATACCCGCCGCGAGCGACAAAAGCTGCGTCAGTGGAAGCGCGACGAGCACCCCTTTCAGCACATCCACGGCAAACACGATGGCGCCGGACTTCTTGCCGAGCGTCCGCAGCGCGTTTGTCGTACCCGCGTTGCCGCTGCCTTCCGCGCGCACATCCACGCCATAGATGCGCCCGAGCAGTATAGCGGGGTTGATATTCCCGACGAAATACGAGGCTATCGCTATCGGGATGAGCCACCACGCGCTCACCGGCCCCGTGGTCAACTGTTCAAAAAACGCCGGCATAACCGTCTCCCCTCACGCCCGCTTATCCGCTTTCTCGCGGAATACGAATTTTATCGAGGTGCCGCCAAACCCGTAGGCTTCGCGAATCCTGTTCTCAAGATACCGCGAATACGAGAAATGCAGCAGTTTCCGGCTGTTTATCTGAAACGAGAACAGCGGTGGCCTGATGCCGACCTGCGTCGCATAATATATCTTCATCCGCTTGCCCTTATCCGACGGCGGCGCGTGCATCATGACCGCGTCCTGGACTAAGCTGTTCAGCTCGCCCGTCGGTATGCGCATCGAACGGTTTTCCGCCGCCGCGCGCACGGCGTTCATGACATTGCCGAGGCGCTGCCCCCGGACGACCGATATAAAGATGATGGGGGCGTAGCCGAGAAACGGCATTTCGCGCTCCATGCGTTTTTCAAATTCCTCGAGCGTACCCGTTTCTTTTTTTATCAGGTCCCACTTGTTCACGGCAATCACGATGCCCTTGCCTGCCTCATGCGCAATGCCCGCGATACGTTTGTCCTGGTCCGTGACGCCGTCCTGCGCGTCTATCATAAGCACACAGACATCGCTGCGCTCCACAGCGCCGATGGCCCTGACCGTACTGTAATACTCGATGGATTCCTTGACCCGGGCTTTCCTGCGTATGCCCGCCGTGTCGATAAGCACAAATTTCTCGCCTTCGATTTCAAACGGCGTGTCGATGGAATCGCGCGTCGTGCCCGCAATATCGGAGACAATTACGCGCTGTTCCCCGAGTATGGCATTCACAAAGGAGCTCTTTCCCACATTCGGCTTGCCGATAACGGCTATCTTGACCGCATCATCATCCTCTTCCGCGCCGGATTCCGGCAATCCGAGAGTTATCTCGTCGAGGACGTCGCCGAGGTTTGTCATATTTGCCGCCGATACGGGAATGGGGTCCCCGAGCCCGAGCTCATAGAAATCATAGAGGTTTTCCGGCGTACCTTTCGTCCCGGCATTGTCCGCCTTGTTCGCGAGCAGCACCACCTTTGCGCGCGCGCGGCGCAGCATAAGCGCCACCTCGCGGTCGGCGGGCGTCAACCCCTCTTTCACATCGGTAACGAAGACGATAACATCGGCCATCTCCATCGCGACTACGGCCTGTTCGCGCATCTGCGCCATTATCACGTCTTCCGTGTCCGGGTCGATACCGCCCGTATCGATAAGCGCGAACCGCTTGCCGTTCCATTCGGCTTCCGCGTAGATGCGGTCGCGCGTCACGCCCGGCGTGTCCTCTATAATGGAGAGCCGGTTTCCGACAATACGGTTGAAGAAGGTGGATTTGCCGACGTTCGGCCGCCCCACCACGGCGACAACAGGAAGGCTCATGAGGCGTCTCCTTCCGCGAAAATGCTATCGGCGAAACGCTGCGCGTCGAATACTTCCATATCCTGCAGACGCTCCCCGACCCCGAGCAGTTTGATGGGCAGATCGAACTCGTCCGATACCGTAATCGCGATGCCGCCCTTCGCCGTGCCGTCGAGCTTCGTAATGACGATGCCCGTAATGTCCGCGGCGGCGCCAAATTCCTTTGCCTGGCTTATGGCATTCTTGCCCGTGGTCGCGTCGAGGACGAGCAGCGTCTCGCGCGCCGCCTCGGGGAACTCCCGGTCAATCACCTTGTTCATCTTTTCAAGTTCGTTCATCAGGTTCCTCTTGTTTTGCAGCCGGCCTGCCGTATCGCAGATAAGTACGTCCACGCCACGCGCCTTCGCCGCCGCCACGGCGTCATATATGACTGCCGACGGGTCGGCGCCCTCCGCATGCCGCACGATGTCCGCGCCGGCGCGCTTCGCCCAGATTTCAAGCTGGTCCGCCGCAGCCGCGCGGAAGGTATCCGCCGCGGCGAGCAGGACTTTCTTTCCGCCCCGTATATACTGCGAAGCGAGCTTTGCTATCGTCGTCGTCTTGCCGCCGCCGTTCACGCCTATCATCAGTATAATGAGCGGATAGCTATCCGCGAGCCTATTGCGCTCGCCCTTGTCGACGAGGTCGCGAAT
>JAITEX010000113.1 GCA_031281765.1 Eubacteriales Family XIII. Incertae Sedis bacterium
CAAGCGACTCAAAGACATGGACTACGCCCGGCAAGCCACAGACGAAAAACGGCGCGTCATACTATATGGTGGATAAGGAAAAGACCGTAGAAATGATGAACGAGATATACAGCATCAAAAAAGAAAAGGAATAGGAAATGATAAACGTGAGGGGGCGTAAACAAAAGGGAATAAACGAGGAAGTGCATGAGTAACCGCAAAACCAAAAAACCGAAAAAACCGATGACCCCGAAAAGGCTGTTCCGCAAGGTATTCTTTATCACGCTGCCGATATGCCTGCTCGTATTTACGGGCAGCATATTCGGCGCCATGAAGCTTCTCGACGCAAAGCCGATGAACCACAGCGGCGTTGTCGCGCCGAAGCAGACGGAAGAAAAGCTGGATCTGCTCATACCCGGCGAGGGCATTTTCAAGTCGAAATACTACGATTCGAAGCGCGTGAACGTACTCGCGTACGGGAACACGGATGAGGGCTTAGCCGATACCATTATGCTGTTCAGCTTCGACCCGGAAGCGCAGTCGGTCGATGTGATTTCCATTCCGCGCGATACCTATTATGAACGCAAGGGGTTTGCGTATGGCGGGTACCTGAAGATAAACGCGGCCGCGCTCGAAGGCCCGCTCGAACTCTGCAAGGCCGTGCATAACGTGCTGCTCGGCATACCGATCAACTATTATGCGATGGTTGACTACAAGGGCGTTGAAAAGATAGTCGATTCGATGGACGGCGTTGAGATGGACGTGCCGATGAATATGCACTACACTTCGAAAAAACAGAACCTCTATATAGATATAAAGAAGGGCAAGCAGGTACTCGACGGAGCGCATGCCGTGCAGTTCTTGCGGTTCCGCAAAGGGTATGCCGACGGCGATCTGGGCCGCGTCAAGGCGCAGCAGGAGTTTATCAAAAACGCGGCGAAGCAGGCTCTGAGCGGCGACCTGCTCAAGATCGGGTCCACCGTCGTGGAGAACGTGGATTCCACCATTACGCCGCGCGCCCTCCTCTACCTCGCGGACGAGGCAAAGGGTATGACGGAAGGTGGGGTGAAAGCCTATACCCTGCCGGGGAAGAGCAGCACGATAAACAAGCTTTCATTCTTTGTCCGTGCCGAGGATTCCGAAATCGATACCATGCTGCGGCAGATTTACGATGGCCCCGCGGCGGCGACAGAGACTCCGGACACCGCTTCGCCGGATTCCCAATCTACCGACACGCCCGCCGGTTCCACTTCGTGAAAATTTTGCAAAACCCTCTTGCAATTCCTGGGGAGACTGATATAATAATAACATTCTAAGAAATTATCCGAGTATACATACTATCAATACGGTCTTCGGCGCGAGGAAGCGCCACGTTTGTCTGGCTGACCAAACCCGTGAAAATTTATGGCAAGATAAGAGGAGAATAAAAAAAGATAATGGAAGAAGCAATTTTGAGGGCGAAGAAAGTCGCCGAACTGCGCGAAATAGCGAAAGCGTTCAATATTGAAGGCTACGAAAAGATGAAAAAACCCGAACTGCTTGCGGCGCTTATGGGCGGCGGAGCCGGGAAAAGCCCGGAACAGGATGACGACGCCAGCGCGGCGCCGGTGTTCGCGCCCCCGGGATATATCACGGATATTCCGACACGCGTTTCGCGTACCGCGAATATAGCGGACGATACCGTTTCCGACGAGGAGGACGCCGACACGGATGGGATGCCGGACAGCGCGGAGATAGCCATAGAGGATTTCGATACCGCCGATGAGATAGCGGCGATAGACGAAGCCGATCCCGGCGAGCAGGCGGAAGATGAACAGGCGCAAAATGAAGCGGGCCGGACCGGGTCTTCCCAGACCGTTGACAACGAAAAATACAAGAACCGCTACGAGGTCGAAGGCATACTCGAGCTCTCCGACAGCGGATTCGGCTTCCTGAGATTCGAAAATTTCCTTTCCAGCAGCAACGACGTGTATGTGGCGCCGGCGCAGATACGGCGCTTCAATCTGAAAACAGGCGACAAAATCAAGGGCGTGGCGCGAAAGGCAAACGAGGGAGAAAAATTCGGCGCCTTGCTCTACGTGTTCAGCGTGAACGGCGAGGATCTGAAGTTCGCGATAAACCGGCCGCAGTTCGAGCGCCTGACGCCGATATTCCCGAACGAACGCATCAACCTTGAGGACGGCCCGAAAAACCTCTCGATGCGTCTCATCAATTTAGTCTCCCCCATCGGCAAAGGCCAGCGCGGGCTTATCGTAGCCCCGCCGAAAGCCGGCAAGACCATTCTCCTGAAAACCATTGCGAATACGATAGAAAAGACGCACCCGGAGTGCGAAATGCTCGTCCTGCTTGTAGACGAGCGTCCCGAAGAAGTTACGGACATGCAGCGTTCCATCAAGGGGGAAGTCGTGTACTCGACCTTTGACGAACTGCCGCAAAACCACGTCAAGGTAGCGGAAATGGTACTTGCGCGCGCGCAGCGGCTCGCCGAGTACGGCCGGGATGTGGTCATATTGCTCGACAGCCTGACGCGCCTCGCGCGCGCGTACAACCTTGTGGTCCCCGCTTCCGGGCGCACGCTTTCCGGCGGCCTCGACCCGGGCGCCCTGCACAAACCCAAGAAATTCTTCGGCGCCGCGCGGAACATCGAACAGGGCGGCAGCATTACGATACTTGCCACGGCCCTCGTTGAAACCGGCAGCCGCATGGACGAAGTCATCTTCGAAGAATTCAAGGGCACCGGCAACATGGAACTTCACCTCGACCGCAAGCTCTCCGAAAAGCGCATCTTCCCGGCCATAAACCTGAACAAGTCCGGCACACGCAAGGAAGAGCTGCTGCTCGAGCCCGAAGAGCTCGAAGCCATCTGGCTCATGCGTCGCGCCATGTCGAACCTCGGCACGCAGGAAGTCACGGAGATGATTATCGACCACATCGCGCATACGCGGACAAACGCCGACTTCATCCGGATCATCCAGAAGATTTTCGAAAACGACCGCAACTAAAGGAGGGATACCCCCTGCGAATATCCGGAAGCCTCAGCGTTGCGGCAGCCACCGCAATGTTTGAACGCGCGGATTTCGGGTATAATATATATAGAGGTTAAATCATATGGATTTTAAAAAGATATTTATTAAGGACGCCTGCCCCACGAAAATCGGCGGTCAGGCGGTCCTCGAAGGAATCATGATGAAGGGTGAGGACCGGACGGCCGTAGTCGTCAGGCGGCCCGACGATTCAATGTACATTCATACGGAAAAGTTGAAGCCGCGCGGCAAGGCGTACCGCATTCCGGTTCTTCGCGGCGTCATAATATTCGTCGATTCACTCGTGACGGGAATCCGTACGCTCATGCTTTCCGCGGAACTGCTTGAAAGCGCCGACTATCCGGAGGATGAGGACGCGGAATCCCCGGAAAACGCGGACGGCGCCGCCGAAGCCGAAGAGGACGGCCGCTTTACGCGTTGGCTCACGAAGCATTTCGGCGAAAAGGCCCCGCTGACCCTGGCGCTTGTGAGCGCGGTCATTATCTCGCTCGCTTTCACGATAGGCGTCTTTATTATCGCGCCGACCTGGGTCGTGGACCTGTTCGGGCTCTGGATCAAAAACGATATAGTGCTGAACCTCATCGAAGGCATATTCCGTATAGCGTTGTTCGTCCTGTACATTTTGCTCGTATCGCGCATGAAGGACATCCGGACCGTATTCAAATTTCACGGGGCGGAACATCAGTGTATCCACTGTTTTGAGGGCGGTAAGGAACTTACGCCCGAAAACTGCGAACAGTACGATACGCTGCACCCGCGGTGCGGCACGAGCTTCCTCATGTTCGTCATGGTCATCGCCCTCCTCCTGTTCTCGCTGCTCGGCTGGCCGAACCTGATAGTGCGCATCGCGTCACGGCTGCTCCTTGTGCCCGTTATAGCGGGGCTCTCCTATGAATTGCTCCGGTGGGCCGGCAGCACGGACAATCTGCTCGTGAAGATATTGAGCGTACCGGGCCTGTTACTGCAGAAAATCACGACACTGAGGCCGGACCGGAAACAGCTTGCCGTCGCGATAGCCGCGATGAAGGGCGTACTCGTGCCCGCGGACACGCCGGTTATAGACGGGGTCTGCGACGAAAACGGGCAGCTCATTCCGGAAGAGCCGGAAACACATGAATATTCGCTTGAAACATTGCTCGCGTAACGGAGGGATGCGGTATTGGGACTTCAAATCAAGGAGATAATTGCGGTTGCGGAAAAAATTCTGCGGGAAAACGGAGTAGAGGACTACAAGGCGGACGCCGAGATACTGCTCTGCCATGAGATACGTTATGACAGTCGGAAGATATTTATGAATTGGTCTAAGGAGCTCGACGATGAGGCGTGCGAGCGCTACTTTGCGGATGTACAACGCCGCGCCGCCGGGACGCCGACCCAATATCTGACGGAAATGCAGCCCTTTATGGGATTCAATTTCAGCGTCGACGAGCGCGTGCTCATACCGCGCATGGATACGGAAACCGTGGTGGAATCCGCCATTGAGTTTATACGTTCGCAGAAGTCCATCAAAAATGTATTGGACCTCTGCACGGGCAGCGGCGTTATCGCCATCAGCCTTGCGAAAGCTGTGCCGTCCCTGAAACTGACGGCAACCGACATTTCGGGCGACGCCCTCGCCGTAGCCGCGAAAAACGCATCGCGCCTCGGCGTGTCCGCCCGCATAAAATTCCTGCGGAGCGACCTTTTCAACTCCCTGCCGACGGGCTTTACCGCAAAGAAGTTCGATATGATAATAGCAAACCCGCCCTATATCCGCACGGCCGTACTGCCGCGCTTGCAGCGCGAAATCTACGAGCATGAACCGCTTATCGCGCTTGACGGGGGAGAGGACGGGCTCGACTACTATCGCGCCATCGCCACGCGCGCGCCTTCCTTCCTGACGAAAAGAGGCGTTATCTTCTTCGAAATCGGCTACGACCAGGCCGAGGACGTCAGTGATATACTCCGCGACACCGGAAACTTCGCGGGCATTTCCGTCCGGCGTGATATAGCCGGCAACGACCGCGTTGTCTTTGCATCGGTAAAATAGCCCCCCGCCGCCCCTCTTAATTCCGAAATATTTTTTATTTTACCAATACTTGACTTTCGTGACATGCAGGTATATAATTCCTGTATTAACTACTATTGTTGTTGAACTGTAGCAAAGGGCATCACTATGGACAAAGGCGAAATTATACTCTATAGGCCGCAAAGCGAGATAGAGAAACCCCATGGAAGATATTATTATAGTTGAACCAATCGACATAAAAGGCTTGATTCTAACTATTAGAGGGAAGCAGGTACTTCTTGATAGTGATGTTGCTATGCTTTACGGTTATGAGACGAAACAAATTA
>JAITEX010000126.1 GCA_031281765.1 Eubacteriales Family XIII. Incertae Sedis bacterium
TCTTTGGCAACTTCGGAGAAAGCGTTAATGAGCTTGCCGAAGAATGACGGATCGCCGGTTAAATGTTCCCAAAATTCCTGCCCAACAAGGACAATGTATTCCTCGGCAATTTTTTTATACGCCCCCGACAAACTTTTGGCATCACCATAAAGGACGCCAACCACACAATCATACATCGGGTTGAAATCCGCCAGTCTGTTCGTTCTTGCAAGGTTTCTGATAGACGTGAAATGATTTTTGATCGTCTCAACGTCATCGTTGTTGATTGTCGTGGGGCCGGCTTTGACCTGACAATATTTATGGCGCCCATCAAGTATGTCATTGTATTCAATATCTATCCCGGAAGTTGTAGAAGCAAAGGATGACAATACTTCGTTGCAAAAATACTGCAATTCATTTCCGAACGTCGTTGAAATTGAGGTGCCTAGTATACGCGGGTATAAAATAGCTTTTGCCATGCTTTCGGGATCATCATTGCCAAATGCAAATTGTGCAAGGTATTTGTGCGTGAATGGGTTGATGTTGAATACACCGACGTCTCTCAGTTTTTCTGTATTTGCAAGGTGTTTAGCAGCAATCTTCTCACGAAAAAAAACTTTTGCTTTTTCTATAATTTCAAATTCCCGTTGTAACTCCATGATGCGCCTCACTTATGCTTATACAAGATTGTAATGTAATTTTATCATATAGCCACCGTGAAGAGTATACTATTCCGATTAGCCCCTCACCCCTTCCGCGAATTTTTCCTCCGGCCCATGAGCAGGCGCATGATGTTCGCGTGGCGCTTGTCCTCGATAATATAGGTTTCGAGCATATTCACTTCGACGCGCATGGCGTCGGCTTCGTCCACGCTGAGTTTCCCCACGGCTTCAAAACGCCCGATTATCGTACGTTCGAGCGCAAAGCATTTCAGCAGCTCGCGGTCGTAGTCCTCGTGAAAGTCCGCGCCCGCGCTGCCGCCGAAAATGCCGCTGACAATGCGGTTCCCCATATCGATGCGCTCCGCAATCACTTCGCTGACGATTTCCGAAGATCCCTCTCCGCTCTGCGCGCGCAGCTCCTCGATAATAATTGACGTGTTGTCCCAGAACGTACACTTCACGGGCTCCATCGCTTCCGCGAGTTCCGCGATGAGTTTGTCCCGTCTGCCAAAGATTTTAGGCCCGCGGCGCTTCTGAGTCTCGCGGTCCGCCAGATCCATGCCGCGGAAAAAGACGCCGCGCATACCCATGCCGCCGAAAAACGGTTTACTTATGAGCCGGTGCATGACGGCAAGAATACGCGAATAAATCTCATATTCGTTATCCGTCATTTCGCCAGCCTCATGCCGCTTGCGTATCAAGCCGCATTCTATCTCATAGGCGCGCCTGCGCAGATTCCGCAGTTCCCGCCGCTCCTTCATCTTCATGTCCTCGCGCGCAAGCTCTTTGATGCGCATGGTCACGTTCAGGACGACCGCGCTTGAATAGGCCTCGCTATCGGAACGCAGTTCACCCAACACCTCGTCCAAAACTTCTATGCGTTTCTCATTCTCCCGCGCGCCTTCATCGCGTCTCTTCGCGATAAACGGCAGGACGACGACCGCAATAAGCAGTGACAGTATAATAACGGTCGCCGTAACGAGCAGCAGGAACGGCCGTTGCGGAAAGCCCTCGCTGTTGCTGAAATACCACGGCAGGGAAAACGCTGTCGCAAGGCTGACCGTGCCCTTTACGCCCGAAAGCGTCAGTATCAGGCTGTGTTTCATGACGGCGGCGCTTTTGCGCAGCTTTGAAAGGCGTGAGCAGTCCTCATCTTTCGGCCCGCATTCCGGTATATCCCCGGCTCGCGAGATTTCGGCGCCGGCGGCGTCCGACAACACGGTTCCCGAAAAGACGAGCGAACTGACGAAACGCACCGCAAGCACGAGCACTGTCGCGAACAACCCGATAAGAAAAGCATGGGTCAGGCGTATCCCCGGCAACTGGTATACGTCCGTAACGATTCCCGGCAACTGCAGGCCGAGCAGGAGAAATACGATGGAATTGAACGCCGCCTGCAGCATTTCCCAAATCGATTTTTTGAAGATGCCGAATTCCGCCTGATACCTGTCCGCCCGCTCCACGTGCAAACTCTGCCTGATGCCCGCTATAACGGCGGCAATAACGCCAGAAACGCCGACGGTTTCGGCGACTAAGTAGCAGATGAAGGGCGTCAACACTTCAAGAATCATAAAAGCGGAATTGCTGCGTATATCGAGTCGCTTCAGCCTTTCAATCACGGACAGCTTCAGCTGTACTATGATAAGTCCCGCAACGAAGCCGCCGACACTGACCAAAAGGAAATCGCCCGCCGCATGCCAAAACGAGAAGTAGCCGGTGAGCATCGCCGCGACCGCAAAGCGGAACGCGATAACGCCGGAAGCGTCGTTGATAAGCCCCTCCCCTTTCAGTATGGTCTTGATGCCGTCGTCAATATCCACCCTTGACGACATGGAAGATACGGCTATCGCGTCCGTCGGCCCGAGAATGGCGCCGAGCGCAAAGCACGCCGCGAGCGGCACGGACGGCACTATCGCGTGTACCGAGAACCCTACGGCAAATACGGTGATAAACACGAGCAAAAACGCCATCAGGACGACCTGCTTGCGCGCGCTCCACAGTGCGCGGAAATCCGATTCCTCCGATTCGCGGAACAAAAGCGGCGCTACTAAGAGCGCCATAAATATATCCGGTTCAAGTTTGAGCCCGTAGCCGAGCGGTGAGAGGGAAAGCGCCGCGCCGAATACGATAAGTATGAGCGGCAACGGAATCGTCGGGAACGCGCTGTCTACGATGTTCGAAACGACTATCGTAAACAGCAGTATAATGATGACTTCCGTAAATCCCATAATAATCGATGTGCGCCTACACAGGGCTGCCGAGCAGGCCGTCAACTACGCCGGTCACGAGCGACTCCACGCGCTCCTCCGGCATGCCGAAAACGATGACCGTCAGGCCGAGCTTGTAAAGCGCGAAGCTTGACGCGCCTCCGGGGCCAAACAGTCCTTCTTCCGTTTTTGTGATATTCTCAAGGCCCGTAGCGGAAAGAAACAGCCCGCTGTCCTCCCCCGCGAGCAGCTGCAGTTTGATGTGTCCGATCAATATCTTTTTCGCGGAGAATACGGACGTCAGCGTATAGACGATGCGCTCGGCTCTGTGCGCAAGCTCAACGGCGGAAACCGCGTCTCCCGGTATTTCGCGCGTTACGGATACGACTGCCGGTTCTACGCCATCCTCGGTATAGATGTCATGCGTATGCACGTGCCCCTCATGCCCGTGATGCTCATGCACATGCCCCTCATGTCCGTGATGCTCGTGCGCGTGCCCCTCATGGTCGTGATGTTCGTGTTCGTGGCTCATCTCGTAATCCTCTCAAATACTTCGTCCGGTATACCCGCCTTCGCGTTCACCTCATAGAGCGCGGCGCCGGGGTTTATCCCCGCGACGGCCTCCCGTATCGCCGCGATTTCCTTAGCATCCGTCAGGTCAACCTTGTTCAGCAGCACCGTATCTGCCGCGCCAATCTGCGCTTCCATAAGGTGCGGGACCATATCACCTATTGCCTCATAACGCGCCGCGTCGACGACCGTGACCGTCCTGACCCATTCAAGTTCTACCCCGCTCTCTTTCGCGGTCTCTGAAATCGCTTCGGGATAGGCGACGCCCGTCGGTTCAAATATCACATATTCGGGATTGTACCACGGAATAAATTCGCGCAGCTGCGTCAACAAATCATTTGACAGCGTACAGCAGATGCAACCCGCGAGCATATTGATGATTTCATAGCCGCTCTTGCGCAGCATCGATTGGTCGTAGTTCACATCGCCGACTTCGTTTTCGAGTATTACGGCTTTCGAACCATAACCCTTGGACGTTTCGCCATCACCCGCCTCGGACAGATACCGCGCAAGCGAAAGAATTGACACGGTCTTTCCCGCGCCGAGAAACCCGCTGAATATTATCAGTTTCATGCTATTCGACCCACGAGATATTGTCGGCCGGGGCGCGGTCGCGTGAGAATATATCCGGGTCGTCCGTATAGCCGAGCAACACGCCGGCTATCGGCGTGAAGCCCTCGGGGAGATTCAGTTTCTCCGCGAGCGCAGTTCCCGCTTGCAGTACGCGCGTCGGCGAGCCGACGTAGCAGGAACCGAGGCCGAGATCCGTTGCCGCGAGTATCATCGTCGTTGCCGCCGCGGCCACGTTTGCCGTGCCGCGTTCGGGGTCCGAAGAGATGACGATAAGCGCCGGCGCGCCGTACAGCGGCCGGTAGCCCGGCAATGACGAACGTTTCACCATAAATTCCACGCCCGAATTCTGCATGAACGAGAACGTGGCCTCGTCGATTTCCGCCAGATAATCCGCGTTCGTAATAACAGCGATAGAGATGGCTCCCGCGCAGGGCGCCTTGTTGCCCGCCTCCGCGATTTTTTCAAGCAGGGCTTTCTCCACGGGCTTGCCCCGGTAACTCCTGATGCTCTTTCTCTTTGCGATTGCTTCAAATGTATCCATGCTCTGTCTCCTTCCTTCACAATTCATTTTATCATATTACGAATTTTTTGAGTTTTCCGACCGGCTCGCCAACGGGAAGCTAACCCCGGTATTCGAGAATCTTCAGCGAGACTTCGAGCGTGAGCAGGCGTTCGGGGTCCGTCAGGCTCGCGCCCATGATCTCTTCTACGCGTTTCAAATGATAGACTAAGGTGTTCCGATGGAGGTGGAGATGTTCGGATGCGTCCGAGATATTACGCGCGGTAGCGAACCAGCCCTTCAGGCTGATGAGGAATTCCGTCCCGTGTTCATTATCGTATTTGATGAGCCTCTGCAGGCCCGCGTCGAGAAGCGCGTCGCCCTTCTCGGCTTCATCACCTATTTCGCACAGGCGGTACACGAGGTAGTTTTCGTATTCATAGAGGTATTCGTCCGGCCGCAGGCGATAACCGAGGCGCAAGGCCGCGGAAGCCTCCGCGTACAGGGACGGAAGACGCGTCACATCGCCCGCCTCCCGGCTGACGCCGCAGCGGATCCCGTTCCGCGACAAAAACGATTCGAGCTTTTCCTTATCCTCGGCAAAGCTGTCCTTGCTGTCGGCATAGGACTTGACCGAGAGTATGCGTCCGTTATAGATGATAGGCATACCGAGGCTCATGATTTTTTCTATCTGGTCGCGTAGATAACCGGCGGAGAGTTCCTGCGTATCGAAGCCCTGCGAGTCAATCACGAAGAGACGCAGGTCGCCCGAAAGCGGGAGTTTGAACAGGCGGACCCTATCCCGGATCATGCTTTCGGATTTGATGACGCCGTCGAGTACGCCGGTAATAAAGTCCTCGTAGATAAGCCCGCGCGAATATTTCTTATACCGATCCTTTTGCATCTCGGCGGAGACCGCATGGCAGAACAATTTCACCGCCTCCGCGTCACCGTCCCGGAACGTCCTTCCAAATTCGATAACGGAAACCGTAGCCATGACACGTTGCCCGATAAAGACCTTCCCGAGCAGCCTGCGGTACCGCATACCGGGATCCTGCCAGATGAACGGTTCGTCATTTTCACCGATGCGCTCCGTAAGCCGGTTCCTGATGTTCAGCGAAACGGTATCTATCGAGAGCGCGCCGAACTGTATGAACTCGCTCCACGCGGTGTCGTCGGGTACGTCCATGCCCGTGCTCATCGCGAGAACGCTCCAACTATTGTCCGTAATGACAATGGGGTTGCCGAAGAGCTTTTCCCCTGCCTCGGCAATGTCCTGCAGGCTGCGCGCGGCGGCAAGCGCGGCGAGCAACTCCGCGGCTTTATTCTCATTTGACGTCTTATTTTGTGTGCTCATTCGTATATTTTAACATAGATATAGCGCCGTCTCTTTGTGACATTATACTAAAATAGCCGTCACTAATTATTATTATATACGAATACGCATAGGCGATACGGCACTAAAATTAATACGGTAGCAGTAATCCGACAACCAATGACCGGATACCATCAGGAGGTACCTATATGATTTCAAAGAAAATGCTTATCAATGGCGAGTGGGTAGACGCCGTTTCGGGGGAAACGCTCACCACCGTAAACCCGGCTACGGAAGACGTGTTCGGAGAGGTTCCGAGCTCCGATAAGGAGGACGTCGACCGGGCTGTCGCGGCGGCGCGCGCGGCTTTCCCGGAGTGGTCCGCGAAGCCGCAGGAATACCGTTCGAACGTACTGAACCAAATCGCCGCAAAGATACGGGCGCAGGCCGGGGAAATCGCGCATCTCGCGGCGCAGGAACACGGCATGCCCGAGAAGCTCGGATTCGGACCGACGATGGGCGCCGCCGGGAACTTCGAGATGGCGGCCGTCTACGCGCGCGCTACGGGCGGCGAACTGATAAAAAGCGTCAAGACCAATGTCATGTATTGTTTTGACCGCGTACCGATCGGCGTCTGCGCGCTCATCATACCGTGGAACCTGCCGTTCTTCCTTATGGCGCAGAAGATAGCGCTCTGTATTTCCATGGGGAATACCTGCGTCGTCAAACCGCCGTCAATCAATTCGGTGATCGGCCTCAAACTCGCCGAAATCGTCGATTCCGTCGAGGGGCTTCCGAAGGGCGTCGTGAACGTCATCACGGGCCCCGGCGGCAGGACCGGCAACCTGTTGGCCTCACACCCGGGCGTCGACGCCGTCGGCTTTACGGGCAGCACGGAGACGGGCGTTTCTATTATGAAAGCGGCTGCGCCGACTATCAAGAAAGTCGTGATGGAACTTGGCGGCAAGAACCCGGCCATCATTTTTCCGGACGCGCCGATGCATCTCGCCCTCGAATCGCTCGGCCACCATCAGTTCTTCAACTGCGGCCAGGCCTGCGGCAGCCCGGGCCGGTATTACGTGCATAAGAGCATTTTCGATGAGTTCGTCACGAGGCTGACGGAAGTCGCGAAGAAGCAGGTCATCGGCGACCCGACCGCGCCCGAAACGACGATGGGGCCGATGGTATCGGCCGAACACGCGGGCAAGGTGATGAGCTATATCGAATCCGGCATTAACGAGGGCGCGAACCTCGTGATCGGCGGCAAGCGGCACGGCGACAAGGGCTTCTTCATCGAACCGACGATATTTACGGATGTCAAAGAGGACATGATGATTTACCGCGACGAGATATTCGGTCCCGTAGCCGTCATTACGACGTGGGACGATGAGGATGAGGTTCTGCGCCGCGCGAATGACAATACCTACGGCCTGACGGCTTCCATCTGGACGACCAACATCGCCCACGCCCTGAAGCTCGGGCGCCGGCTGACGGTCGGCACCTTCTCCGTCAACGGACACAACCTTATCGCGCCCGAAGCCCCGTGGGGTGGCGTACGCGAGAGCGGCATTGGCAAGGAAGGCGGTTGGCAGGGCGTCCTCGAGTACACCGAGCAGAAGATGATCACGATCAATCTCGACGAATAGCGCGTCCTTGCGATTCTATTGACAAAAGGACGGCGGCCGCAGGGGCCGCCGTCCTTATTTTACTCCTTACCTTACGAGTCGAAACGCAGGTTACTTCCGTTCGCCGGCGTTCCCGGCGTCCACATACTCAAGCAGCACTTTGATGAGTTTGTCAGCATCGACGGGTTTCGCGACGTGCGCGTTCATGCCCGAAGCCTTGGCCTCGTCTACGTCCTCCTTGAAAGCGTTTGCCGTCAACGCGATAATGACGACATTCTTCGCGTCATTCCGCTCCTGCATGGCTCTGATGGTGGACGAAGCGGCGTGGCCGTCCATGTGCGGCATCTGTACGTCCATGAAGATGATGTCGTAGTACCCGTCGGGCGAGGACCGGAACTTCTCGACGGCCTGGAGGCCGTCTTCCGCTTCCTCTGTGGCGATACCCGTTTCCTCAAGCAGCCCCACGACAACGAGACGATTGATCTCTATATCGTCCACGATGAGGGCGCGTTTATCCGCGAACCGCCCTGCCACATCGCTGTAATCCCGCGCTTCCCGGTTGGTTTCGGCGACTTCTTCGAGGCATAGGGTAAACGTAAATTCACTGCCCTTGCCCACTTCGCTCTCGAGTTCGATATGGCTGCCCATAAGTTCCACCATGCGCCGGCTTATCGCGAGGCCCAGACCCGAGCCGCCGTGGCTGAAGGACGCCTCCGATACCGCCTGCTCAAAGGGCTCGAATATCTTGTCTTTCTCCTCGTCGGAAATGCCGATGCCCGTATCCCTTATGGTGAACTTGATGCGCGTCATGGACGCGTCGCAGTCCGTGCTGTTGCTGTCGTCATGACCGAGATTCTCTATTATGAAATCGATTCTGCCGCCCTCGTGCGTAAACTTGACGGCATTGCCGAGCAGGTTGATAAGGACCTGCCGCAGCGTGAGTTCGTCGCTCATAAAGGTGGACGGGCTGAAATCATCGATTTTGACGTTGAACGCAATGCCCTTTTCGTCACAACGCGGCTTGATGATGTCCGCGGTCATTTTCGCGACTTCCACGAAATCAACCATCTCGTTCGCCACTTCTATCTTGCCGGCGTTGATCTTGGATATGTCGAGGATGTCATTCAAAAGGCCGAGAAGATGACGCGAATTTGTCTTGATCTGGAGCATATAGTCTTCGACTTCTCTTATAGCGTCCTCATCCGGAACGCCGCCGCGGAACTTGTTCAGCGCGATATTCGTGATGCCGATAATGGCGTTCATCGGCGTCCGTATCTCGTGGCTCATGCGCGCGAGGAAATCGCTTTTATGCATATTCGCGATGTTCGCATTGGTCACAGCCTCCTCAAGTTCGAGCCGCTTCGTGACCTCATCCGTGACATCCTTCGAAAGAATGATGATGCCCGCCCTGTTGCCGTCCATATCGTAGAACCAGTTAGCTATACCCTTGACATAGACCCCCTTACTCTCGCTGTAGTAAACAGTCGTGTCGAGACCGTTCTCGAGCGCGCGTATCGGGTCGTACTCGGTCCCCTCGGGATAGATGCTGTACAGCCCGTAAGGCTGGCCTGTTACATCCTCGAGTTTGTAGTCGTTGAGCGCAAGGCCCGCCTCATTTATGTAGATAATTTTGTGGTTTATGTCGATAATGCTCATGGGATCCTTGACGGAATCCACGATGCTCTCGGCCATATCGTCGAACGAGTCCGCGAGCAAACCGAACTCGTCCTTGACCGGCGCGTTGAAGCGGAACTGCCGCTCTCCGGCGCGGAAACGCGCTATGCCCCTGATAAGTCTCGTAATATTATTCGTGATCCAGCTCGCGAGCCATATCGCGATGAGGATGACAATGAGGATGAGGACGATGGACGTTATGACGAGCTGAAGCATCGTTTCATTCAGACTCTTATCGATGGCCTTCGTCAGCTTCGCCCCCGTGTCCTGCGCGGGTTTCGTGAAGTCCTCAAGCCCGGCCCCTATCGTGACCATGGCAAAGCCCCGCTTCGACCATCCATTTTCCTCGGATGGCGCGTATTGCCCCGTGTAATACGGTATCGCCGCGGCGGTCGTCAGCTTGTAGAGCCCGCTCCAGAGTATGTAGAAAGAGCCGCTGCCGCCATCCTTCGTCAGGTCCATCCATCCCGTACACTGCGGGGCGTTATTCAGGTACCTTCCGTCGAGCCCGACGAGGCCGCCGGCCGTCAGCACGGAAGCGGGCTTCTTGGCTCGCGACTGGCTGTCAAAGACGGGTTCGTCCTTGATAAGCAACTCAACGCCCGACGCGTCCGTCGGTTCGGGCGTGTAGACGAGCTCGGGCCATGCCTTCTTTAAATCATCAAGGCCGTCGCTCCCTGTGCGCGCCAGCAGTTTTTCATAGATAGAGGTTTCGAGCCACGGTATCTGTTCAAGCCCCGTCTCCGGATCAAAACCGTAGATCGAATGGTGGCGCGGATGGCAGATGGCGCGGCAGTTGTAATCCCAGATAAACGCGTAATTACCCTCAAACGCGCTCGGCAGGTCGGTATAGCGCTCGGACATCGGCGTCTGATGGTCGACGAACTCCATGATGTGGTCGTGGTTCAACGCGAGCGTCACATATCCGGCGATTCCGCCCGCCCCGTCCGAAACGGGCGTGGCCCAACGGACGATGCCTTCAAAGCGTTTGCCAAGCGGGTTCTCCTCCCCCGCGTACGCCTCATTCTCCGGGTCGAACGTCAAAGCCGCTATCTTTTCCTTGAGCGCGGATACCTGTTCCGCAAGCGCGGGCGTAGCGCCAGCCGACCCGGCGGCGTCATCTATGAGGGTTAAGGAAGCGGCTATCACGGCCTGCATCATCGCCTCATTGTCCTGCGCGTCCACTTCGATTTTCGCTATATCATTGTCCCTGACGCCTATGAGCGCTTTTTGCAGGGCCGCGCTTTCGTTCGTTTGGTCCTCCGCCGCTTCCAGGGTGGTCACTAAGCCGGTTATCGCGGTGATGACCATCTGCTTCGGCGTATACATGCCGATGAAATGCGACGGCACGTAGGCGCCCTTGACGTCCGAAACGTATAATTCGCCGGGTTTTAGTGTTTTCAGGCTCTCCCAATAGTCCTCCGAGCCGAGATACGTATTCTCGCGTTTCGACACGTCCTTCAGTTCGGCGCTCATCGGATGCAGTTTCTTTGTGGAACCGTCCGCGATGGCTTTGAACTGTTCCACGCCGTTTACGTCAATAAACGTTATCTCATCAAAAATGGGTACGTTCGTCTGTGAGAAACCGTCGGCCGGACGCGAATGCCAACCGCCGTTGTCTAAGTTTTCGCTGTTTGAGGATTCGACCGTGTCGCCGGGCTCACGAGCCGACGCCACCTGAACCCATGACATGCCGTCCTCCGAAAGCGCCCATGCGCCGCTATCTATGAGAGGGGAACTGATGCTGCTTATGAAGCTGGCATATGTTTCTGCGTTTGGTTCGAGCGTCGCGGCATACAGCGCGTCATTATCCCTTTCGTAAAGGAAGTCCGCCACCCGTTGAGCCGTGTCGGTCGTCATGCGTTCAATGCTTTCGACAGCGCTGTCGTTCAAGGCGTCCGTGGCGTCATTGACCGCTATTTTCTGTACCGTGTCGCCGAGGACGACTATCTGGTTCCATGCTATTACTGTGAGTATGATAAGTGGCAATACTTTGACTACGAAGAAGATAATAATGAGCTTGGCACGTACGCCGAGATTCGTCCTGTCCAATATGCGGCTCAGGAAACGAGACACGGAATTGCCCTGTTTAACTGTGGTATCAGCCATAAAGTCCCCTTCTGTTTCGTTTTCGTAATGAGCTAATGCGCTCAAAAATCGGAGACGATCCAGCCGATAGCCCCCCTTCTTTTATACATCAGCCTCCTATATTCCCCTTTAATTGCCGAAGCAATACCCCCATTTACTGCTTCGATTCTTAGTCGCGTTCCTCTTTGTTTTTACTGTCTCTGATTTGCCGCAGCAGCGACAGCCCGGAAATCGTCAACCGGCGCTCGCGAGATATTCGTCGATGGCCTGCTTTGTTTCCTCGTACAGTTGCCGGAACAGGCGGACGTCTTCATCCTTCGGCACGCCTCCCCCACGCAGCTGTTCCATGAGGACAGCGCTCTGCTCAAAGAATGCCGTGAGCGAAAGGTTGCCCGCCGCGCCCTTGGCGGCGTGGACTATGCTCCCGGCCTCTTCGAAATCCTTTGCGGCTATGGCCGCATCAAGACCCTCAATATTGACGCTTGACTCGAACTTGCCGAGCAGCCTCCGATATAAGTCTTTGTTGCCTCCAATGCGGGTCAATCCACCCGCAATATCTATGTAGTTCTCTATCGCTTTGCTCATGGACAATTCCTCCCGCCGCGGCCATGGCTGACAGTGTTGTCAACATCCAATAACCACGCAACTTCCAATGCCGCGGCTTCTACGCCGCTGTGCTAATTATACGCCCTTACGACTTCCCAGTCAATGAATTTTCCGTCAATCGGAGAGAGCTTCGGCGAGCGCTTTCAACTGCTGTGATATTTTGTATATGGCCTTGATGAGTTCGGGGTTGAACTGCCCGCACTCGCCGTCCATTATCATGTCTATCGCTTTCTCGTGCGAGTACGCGTCCTTGTACACCCGCTTGCTCGTGAGCGCGTCATAGACGTCCGTCAGTCCGGCCGCCTGCGCCCAGAGAGGGATGTCCTCGCCCTTGAGCTTGTCCGGGTAGCCGTTGCCGTCGTACCGCTCGTGATGGTAGAGGCATATGTCGTGGCAATATGTGTAATACTCATTGTCATGCAGCATATTGAGCCGGTCTATGATTTCGCTGCCGCGCGTCGTGTGCGTTTTCATCACCTCGAACTCACCGGACGTGAGCCGGCCGGGTTTCAGCAGCACCGCGTCGGGAATGGTTATCTTGCCCACATCGTGCAGGGCCGAAGCCGATGAAATAAGCTCTATCTGCTCATTGGAAATAGCGTAATCCCTTCTGAGGTTCTGCAGGATGAGTTTGATAAGCAGACGCGTCCGCTGTATGTGTTTGCCCGACTCCAGGTCGCGGAACTCGACCGTGGCGGACAGCGTGTCGATAAGCGAGAAGTTCATCTGCTTGATACGGCTCTCCTGCCTGAGCAACTCGTTTTTTTGCTCCTCGAGCTTTTCCTCCAAATGGTTCTTGTAGCTATACAGGTCAATGACGTTCGTCACGCGCTGGTTCACGATGGCGGTGTTGAACGGCTTGTGTATAATATCGGAAACGCCGAGGCTGTAGCTCTTGAGCGCCATATCGTCGTCGTCCCTGCCGGTGACGATGATGACGGGGACGCTGTTTATCCTCCCGCTCTCCTTCATGGCGTTGAGGACGGCGAGGCCATCCATTACCGGCATAACAATGTCAAGCAGGACGATGGCTATATCCGGTACGGCGTTTATAACATCTAACGCCTCCTTGCCGTCCCGCGCCTCAATGACCTCATATTTGCCGGAAAAAAGCTCGGCAATGATCATGCGGTTGATTTCGATGTCGTCAACAATCAAAAGTTTCTGTTTCTTCGGCACAATGCCCTCCCTTCAGCACAATTCCATAACCCAATAAAACGCCGTTTAAAGAATATCCGCGATGACGACTGTGCGATCGTCCTTCGCCTCTCCGGCGGTGAATTTTTCGGCTTCCCCGATAATTTTTTTCGCAAGTTCCCGGCCGGGAAGGTGATGGTACTCCGCCGCGACGTTTCGCACCCCTTCGGCGCCGAACGTTTCCTGTTTCGGAAAGTCATGTTCTTCGGCTAACCCGTCCGTAAACAGGAGCAGCCGGTCGCCCTGATACACGCCGACGGATTCCGGATCGTTTGTGTCCCCGCCGTTGAATTTGCTGATTGGCATACCCCGGACGACGACCTCCTCGACAGCGCCGTCCCGCCTGATGACCAACGGGTAGCAATTATGCCCGACATTCAGTATCGACAGCTCCTTCTTTTTCTTGTTGTATTTGCACAGCAGCAGACCGATATACATCGCTGCGTCTATGTCCAAGGCCTGATAGCTCGCGAGTAATTTCTTCACAAGAGCGCCGAGGCTTTTCTGCGCCGCGCTCGCGTTTGCCCGGATATTTTCGCGCAGATAAATCGTGAGCAGCGATGCCTGTATGCCATGGCCGGCCACGTCCGCTATGTAAACTAAGACTTCATTATCGCTCAATTTCACGAGATCGTATACGTCGCCACCCAGGTCGCCTACGGGCAGGTATTCCGCGTTGATCCCTATAATATTCAGGTATTCGTCGTTTACCGGCAATATGCTGTTTTGAATATCCTTTGCAATGGAGGTCTCGCGTTTCAACCCCACGAGCTGTTCCTCGATGTCGTTCTTGTAGACGTACAGGTTTATGACGTTCGTCACGCGCTGGTTCACGATGGCGGCATTGAACGGCTTGTGTATAACATCGGAAACGCCGAGGCTGTAGCTCTCGAGCGCCATCTCGTCGTCTTCCCTGCCGGTGATGATTATGACCGGTATGCTGTTTATCTTCCCGCTCTCGTTCATGGCCTTGAGAACGCCGAAACCGTCCATCACGGGCATGACAATATCGAGCAGGACAATGGCGATTTCCGGCTCGCCATCCATGACCTCCAACGCTTCCTTACCGTTTTGCGCTTCGATAACATCGTATTTTTCTGAAAAAAGTTCGGAAATAATCAAGCGGTTGATTTCGATGTCGTCAACGATGAGCAACTTCAGTTTCTTTGACACGACGGCCTCCTTCTTATCCCTGCCAGCCAAAGCTATATTTAGTATATCACAGAGTTCCGATAAAATTTAATTTTCTGTCAAGTTAAAGGCCCGTATGGTATAATTAAAAACACGGTACTTTATCTCGGAATGACAACATAAAAGGAGGTCGTTATGATTCGTTCTATTGGCGTACACACCTACGAAATCGACGATGTTGATGTCGCAGTTGCGGAAATCCAGGAAGGTCTCAAGGATTTTCCCCTCTTGGAAAACACCGTAGGAATTATCATGTGCGACCCGGAATATGTCGACTCCGGAGTATATAACGCGCTCTGCGACGCGCTGCCCTTTCCGCTCGTCGGCTCGACTACGACAACTCAGGCGGTATGCAACGAGGCCGACATCCTTATCCTGACCATCCTCGTATTGACAAGCGACGACGTGTTCTTCGAGATGGCGATGACCGACGACATCAGCGGAAATGAAATTCTCGCGCCGACGCGCGCGGCTTTCGAAGAGACCCGGGACAAACTTCCGTCCGAACCCAAACTGATTATGCTGTTCCCGCCGATCCTTCCGGATACCGCGGGCGACGCCTACGTGGAAGCCTTCGACGAGCTGTGCCCGGGCGTCCCCCAGTTCGGTATGCCCGCGACCAGCGATTCCCTCGAGTTCGATAATTGCCTGACGCTTTGCAATGGCGAGACGTCCCTCACGAAGATGGTGTTTCTCCTGCTTGCGGGCAACGTCAAGCCGCGCTTCCTTATCTCGACGCTCCAGGACGATGACAAAACGCCGTTCAGCGGGGAAATCACGAGGAGTGAGGGGAACGTCATCCATGAGATAAACGGCGTACCCACCTACGAATATTTCGAGAGCATAGGGCTCGCGAAGGATGGCAAGTTCGACGAGGGCCTGCAGTTCGTGCCCCTGCTTATCGACTTTAAAAAACGCGACGACTACGACGGCGTTCCTGTCATACACGCCATCGTTTCACTGAACGAGAACGGCGACGCAATCTGCCGCGGCTATATGTATCAGGGTTCCGTTTTCACGATTACGAACCCGTCCATGGACACCTTCCTGAAAAGCTCCAACGAATTGATAGAGAAGATAAAAGCGATGCCCGATCGCCAGGCGACGCTGATCCTCTCGTGTATCGTGCGGCGCATGAGCTTCGGCTCGAACCCCACAGTGGAAGCAAAACTGGTAAAGGAGGCGCTGAATTGCGAGACTTCGTTCATGTTCGCCTACGCCGGCGGCGAGATATGCCCGACGTCCGTGCGCGACGGGAAGGCGGTAAACCGTTTTCACAACTTTTCCATTATAGCCTGCATTCTTTAGGGGGTTTTCGAAGGGAGAAACGATGGCGGGAGAAAAGGTTACAGCAAATCTGACATACGACGAACTGTTTGAAAAATTAAAGAAATCCGAGGCCGAGATGAGAAGGCTCAATCGGCAGTTGCGCGCCAATGAGAAATTGGTCGAGGCCGCTCGCGTTAATACTTCGATACAGGAGAATATCCTGAACACGATGCGCAGAGACATTCAGGCGACGCAGGAGTACAATAGGCAGTTGCTCATAAACTGCCCCGACATCATTTTTCTGCTTGATTCATCGCGGAAATACCGGCTCGGTACCTACGCGGCCGCCACGTTTATCGGCGTGTCTATGGAGGAGCAGGGGGTACTCATAGGGCGAAATTTCGACGAAATCAATGAACGGTATTTCGAGGCCGAACTGGCGAAGAGCATCATGGAGGCTGTGTCCGCGGCGGAACAGGGCGAGACGCAGCGCCGGAACATCGTCAATAAGGATTCTTATTACGAGCTGATGGCCACGCCTTTTTACAATGACAAAGAGAAATTCCTCGGGGTGCTGGTCCTCATGCATGACGTGACGGACCTGACCAAAGCGAAGGAGGCCGCAGAGACGGCCTCGAACGTCAAAAGCGATTTCCTCTCAAACATGAGCCATGAGATACGGACTCCGATGAACGCCATCATAGGTATGACGGCAATAGGAAGCTCCGCGTCGGATATTGAGCGGAAGGACTACGCCTTCGGGAAGATTTCGGAGGCTTCGCAACACCTGCTCGGCGTCATCAACGATATATTGGATATGTCGAAAATCGAAGCCAATAAATTCGAGATTTCGCCGGTGGAGTTCAACTTCGAAAAGATGCTCCGGCGGGTGGTGAACGTCATCAACTTCCGCGTCGACGAGAAGTGCCAAAAACTCGTCGTGAAGATCGCCGACGATATGCCGCAGACACTGTTCGGGGACGACCAGCGATTGGCGCAGGTGATAACAAATCTGCTCGGAAACGCCGTGAAGTTCACTCCCGAAGACGGGAGCATCACTTTGGACGCCCGGCTCATCGGTGAGGAAGCGGACGACATCTGTGTTATTCAGGTCGATGTGACCGATACGGGAATCGGCATATCGGAAGAACAGCGGTCCCGGCTCTTTCTCTCGTTCCAGCAGGCGGAGAGCAACACGTCGCGCAAATACGGCGGCACCGGCCTCGGGCTGTCGATTTCCAAAAATATAGTGGGAATGATGGACGGGGAAATCTGGGTCGAATCGGAATTGGGCAAGGGCTCCAAGTTCTCCTTTATCGTGCGTATGCAGAGGCGCGTCGCAAAGGGGCAAGGGCTTTTGCGGCCCGATGTGAACTGGAACAATGTCCGCATACTCGTCGTAGACGACGACCCGGATATTCTCGACTATTTCAAGGAGATAATGAAGCGCCTGGATTTGACCTGCGATAACGCCGCCACCGGCGAGGACGCGCTCCGCCTCATAGAACAGGGCAGCGAGTATGACATTTGCTTCGTGGACTGGAGACTGCCGGGCATGGACGGCATTGAGCTGACGACCCAGCTGAAAAGCGGGACATCGAACCGGGCCGTAGTCATCATGATTTCCTCTACCGAGTGGAGCGTCATTGAGGAAGACGCCAAAAAAGCCGGCGTTGACAAATTCCTGCCCAAACCGCTTTTTCCCTCATCCATCGCGGATGTTATCAACGAGTGCTTTGGCGTTTGGAGCCAGATTGACGCCGCGCCGGAAGACGCGCCGGATTTCGAAGGCTATCATGTCTTGTTGGCCGAGGATGTCGAAATCAACAGGGAAATCGTGGCCGCCCTTTTCGATCCGACGCGCATCGACATCGATTTCGCGGAGAACGGCAGAGAGGCCGTCCATATGTATAGCCTTGCGCCGGAAAAATACGACGCTATCCTCATGGACGTACAGATGCCGGAGATGGACGGATATGAGGCGACGCGCAGGATCCGCGCGCTCGATCTTCCGCAGGCAAAGAGCATTCCCATCATCGCCATGACAGCGAACGTGTTCAAGGAGGATATAGAGAAGAGCTTGGAATCCGGCATGAATGCGCATATCGGCAAACCGCTCGATCTGGAAGAGGTATTCACGATCCTCGGGAAGTATCTGAAGGGGAAGAGCGCGAAAAAACGGGCGCTAAAGCTGGACAAGACGAGCGTAACGGAGTATGGGGAAGGTGTATGAGCGTCCCGTTTGAATAAAAATTTCACTTCTTGCTAAATTAACATGTTCGAAACCGGGCGACAAGGAGTATAATAGTAGAGTAGAGGAACTAAAAAAATATTCGGAAACATTGCAGAAGGAGGGCAAAATGATTAAAGCAATCACAGCCTACACTACGGAAATGGACGACAAGAGCGTCGCGGCGGCGGAAATTATGTCGCACATAGAGACGCAGGGTCCTCTACTATCCAACTCATTCGGATTTGTCAGTTGCGTGCCGGAATTTATACAGGGCGACGTACTCGCCGCCATCGCCGAGGCATTGCCTTTCGACATCATAGGGACTACGACGATTGCGACCCTCGCTCCGGGGGTGGAAAACGCGGAATGGGCGCTGACGCTTCTTATACTCACCAGCGACGACGTCACCTTCATCCCGGGGCTCACCGAACCACTTACCGGGGAAAACCCCGTGCCGGTCTCGGATGCTTATGCTATTGCGGAACAGAAAGCCGCGGCGGCGGGCGTCCCGGCGGGTACGAAGCCCGCTTTCATCATAGATTATTCGCCCCTTCTCATAGCCGCGGGCGGGGATTTTCTCGTCAAATCCATGTCGGACGCCGCAGGGGAAAGTGTTCCCGTGTTCGGTATGCAGATTGTGGACAATACCGTTGACTACAAGGAAAGCAGGGCGATTTACGGCGCCGATACCTACGAGGACCGCGTCGCTTTCGTGCTTGTCTACGGGGATGTGAAACCGAAGTTCTATATCGCCACGCTCGACACGGAGCATATGTTTCGCGACAAAGGCGTCATTACGGGCGTCAGCGGCAATTGCATACACACGATAAACGACATACCCGCGATAGACTATCTCGCGTCGCTCGGCATCGAGAAGGACGAGGAGGGCAATATCCCCGGAATCAACACCTATCCGTTCATTGCGAATCTCGGCGACGGCATGGAACCCATCGTACGTATCCTTTTTGCCGTCACTCCGGACGGCGATGTGGTTTGTGGCGGCGACCTCCCGAAGGGCTCGGTCATCTCCGTCGGATCGATTGACACGAACGGCATAGTCGAATCGACTTCGCAACGGCTCGACGAGATACTCACGGGAGAAAAGCCGGATGCGTTGCTCATATTCTCATGCGTCGGCCGGTATATTGTCATGGGATATGAACATAACCGCGAAATGGCCGCCGTGCTTGAGAAGCTCACGGGGTCGGACGTGCCGTATACCTTTACCTACGCGGGCGGCGAGATGTGCCCCGTACACCCGTCCTCGGCCGCGGAAACAAGCATTGCCGGCGACAAACTGTTTGCCAACAGGTTCCACAACCTCACCTTCGTTGCACTGGCATTATAGAGGCATATGCATAGCTATGGAAAACAAACCGGATACGAATGACAATATTACAGAGATAGCCGCGCTCCAGGCAAGGATCAATAAACTCGAGCGTGAGCTTAAGCGCGAGAAGCTGACGAATGAGCGCAACCGTGTTTCATTTGCGGCGAAGGACCGGCTCGCAAAGATTATCGAAGAGGAAAAATCGCGCATGGAGCAATACATGGATTTGCTCCTTCACAACAGCCGCGACCATATATTGCTGTTCGACAAGAACGGCCGCATCGTCTACGCAACCGATTCCTATCTGCGCGCGATTGGCGCGTCGAGTTTTGGCATCATTGAGAACAAAACGTATGAGGAGCTTTTCTCGGGCGTACTCGATAAGGAGTTCATCGCGGAAATAGTCTCTTCTATGGAGGGAGAAACGCGCGGTGACCGGCGGTTCGAAGCGGAATGCGCGCTCGATTTATCGGGTGGCGAGAATTATCGCTTCTATCTGCTTGAGGTACAGATGATGGAGGGCAAGAGCGGGGAAGCCGAGGGGTTCCTGACCGTCCTCTACGATACGACCAATTATGTGAACGCGAAAAAAGAGGTCGAACAGGCCAATGCCGCCAAATCCGATTTCCTCGCTACCATGTCGCACGAAATACGTACGCCGATGAATGCCATCATCGGCTTGACGGATATGCTTTCGGATACGGACCTCACGGTACGGCAACGCGAATTGCTCGGGAAGCTACAGGCGTCGTCCGGCGTCATGCTCGACCTTATCAACGACATCCTCGATTTCTCAAAAATAGAGGCGGGGAAGATGGAACTGATCTCCGATTACTTTGACTTCCGCGCGATGCTCAATAACATCAAGTCGGTCTTTGATGTCATGATGACGCAGAAAGACCTTCGCTTCAATGTGGTATTCGCCGACGATTTGCCACAGGTCATCTATGGCGACGAGAAGCGCATCCGTCAGGTGCTTACGAATATCATGAGCAACGCCTTCAAATATACGCAAAGCGGTTGGATCAACCTGACGGTGACGCGTGTGCCGGATGGCATATCATTCGTCATCGAGGATACGGGCATCGGTATAAAGAAAGAAGATCTGCCGAAGCTCTTTTCGGAATTTGTGCAGCTCGACATGAACAAGAACAAGAACATCACGGGAACGGGGCTCGGGTTGACGATTACGAAGAAGCTCGTCGATATGATGGGCGGTTCCATCGGTGTCGAAAGCGAATACGGAAGCGGCTCGACATTCTCCGTTGTAATATCCTTCGAAGAGGGATCCGTGGATGACCTGCATGAATCACAAACCACGATAGAAAAGTTTGAGGTTCCGGGGGTGAAAGCGCTGATTGTCGATGATATTGAAATCAACATCGAAATTACCCAGTTCATGCTTGAACCCTATGGGATAGAGAGCGACTTTGCCATGGACGGCATCGAAGCCATAGAAAAGGTCAAAAAAGGCGATTACGATTTCGTCCTTATGGATCACCGGATGCCGCGCATGGGCGGTATTGAGGCGACAAAGGAAATCCGGGCGTTGGATTCCGAGGTATCGCGCGTACCGATCGTGGCGCTCACAGCCAACGCGGTCAACGGCGTTGAGCAGATATTCATGGAGGCCGGATTCGACGCCTTCTTGTCCAAACCCGTCGACGAGGAATCCCTCGCGCGCGTGCTCAAGGAGATACTCCCCGAGTCCCTGATGAAACCCAAGAAATAAGGGGTTGAAACAAATGACAGACTGAGGCGGCGGCCCTGCGGGTCGCCGCCTCTTACTTTAATTGCTTCGTGCGTATCTATTTTGCGATGGCCGCGCCGAACGCCTTGCACTGTTCGGCAGATTCACCTGCGGGGGCTTCGTTGACGATAAGGCTTTCCGCCGCGAGCGTCGCGCCCGCATTCTTCATGCGTTCGGTAAAGTCCCGCATCCATTCGCCGTCCCCCCAGCCATAGGAGCCGAACAAGGCCACTTTTTTGCCGGATACCTGCCCCTCAATGGAAACGATGTAGGGTTCAAATTCGGATTCCTCCAGCACTTCCGCGCCCATGGATGGGCAGCCGAGCGCCAGTACGTCGGCGTCGAGCGCCGAAGCGTCGGCGTTCGCTACGTTAATTACGGATACGTCCGCGCCGGCGCCCTCCGCGCCCTCCCGTATCAGGTTGGCCATAGCTTCCGTATTGCCGGTTCCGCTCCAGTATACAATATTGATTTTCATAATTACTCCTTGTCTTTTTCACGTTATGCTTCGTTGTTTATAATTATATTGCCTTTAGCAATGTTGCCGCGGTGCGAATGGGGACGGGCTTTTCGAGCAGGTCCATCGCGTAGGCTTTGGCGGCGTCGATGCGTTTGAATATTTCGTTTGCCCGCTCGGGGTCGTGGTACACCTTCCAGTGGCGGCAATTCACGCAATCACGCCCGTGATCTTTGATGAACGCAGCGACGTCATCCGGCGGATAGCCGAGCATCACGCCGATTTCATGCGGAAAGACGGGAGAATAGGCAAGCCGCTCTTTCAAGCGCGTCAACATCAATTCCGTTCTGCAGCCGGAACTTTGCCGGACCGGGTATTGGTAGTCGTCCAGAATCTCCAACACCTTTTTGTCCGATAAAACGCGTTCTAAGAGAAGCCTATCGTAAATCAGGACCAAATTCTGCCCTTTTGAACAGCAGACGTGCTGCTCCGAAAGCCCCATCGATGCGCACAGGATTTCGCCCCGGTTTTCCCATTCCTGCCAATGCCCGTTCTGTATCCTGAGCAAAACCGCCGGCTTTGCGCCGCAGAGCACCGGGGCGGCGGAATAAAATACAAACTGCTCCATGTATTCCTCCGGCTCCAAACGGTGCATACGCTGCAAAAATCTTGCCTGCCTTCCCGCCACGCGTTCCACTACTTATCCTCCTTTCGCTTTC
>JAITEX010000015.1 GCA_031281765.1 Eubacteriales Family XIII. Incertae Sedis bacterium
GCCGTTTTCGCGGTCCACGGCGCAAGCGAGGGAGAGTACCGGGAAGATATAGAACGGTGCCTCGAGATTCGGCCTCATATCGTAATCGATGACGGCGGGGATCTCGTGAATATGCTGCATACGAAACGGAGGGACCTGGCGGCGGACGTCTGGGGTGGCTGTGAGGAAACGACGACGGGCGTGATCCGCCTGCGGGCAATGGAGCGCGACGGCAGCCTGAACTTCCCGATGCTTGCCGTAAACAACGCGCGCTGCAAGCACCTCTTCGACAACCGTTACGGGACGGGGCAGTCGGTTCTTGACAGCATTATGCGAAATACGAATTTGATTATCGCTTCAAAGACCGCGGTCATCGCCGGATACGGCTGGTGCGGCCGCGGCATTGCGATGCGCGCCGCGGCGCTCGGCGCTTCCGTTATCGTTACGGAAATAGACCCCGTCAAAGCCATGGAGGCAAAGATGGACGGGTATGAAGTGATGACAATGGCGGAGGCGGCGCCGCGCGGCGATATATTTATCACGGCGACGGGTACGGAAAAAGTCATTACGCCGGAACATATGGCGAAAATGAAGGACGGCGCCCTGCTCGGAAACGCGGGCCACTTCAATGTGGAGATAGATATGAAAGCGCTTGAGGCGCTCGCCGTGAGCAAGCGCGAGGCCCGCGAAAACGTGGCGGCCTACGAGCTGCCCGAGGGCAAGACCGTGCATGTGATAGCCGAAGGGCGGCTTCTCAATATCGCGGCGGCCGACGGGCACCCGGCCGAAATCATGGATTTGAGCTTCGCGGTACAGTTCCTCTCGGCGCTCTATGTCGTAAAGCGCAAGGGCGAACTACCCGCGGCGGTCATCGACGTATCCGGGGACATCGACGACACCGTCGCCCGCATGCGCCTGAAAGCCTGGGACATCTCCATAGACACCCTCACGCCCGAACAACAAACCTATCTAAACAGCTGGAACCTTTAACAAGACAACACCCGGTTTGGCTCTAAGCGCCAAAAAATATATAGATAGAGCCAAATTGAAAATCCGAATTAGTCTCTGGACATTTGAAATTCCGGCATTTATAATGATAGTTGAAGATTTCAGTTTGGCTCTAAGTGCCTTAAGATATATTGATTAAGCCAAAATGAACCCAAATGAAACCGGAGGATGGCAGAAAAATGATAGGACGGATAAGAGAACGGGATATATTGCATCAGTGCGCGGAATCCAAAAACTCCGAGTTTGTAGCTCTGTATGGCAGACGACGAGTCGGGAAAACCTATTTGGTCAAGGAATTTTTCGGGGGCTCATTTACGTTTTATGCGACCGGCATTCTTAACGAAAGAAGTGGCATGGAAGCCCAGTTGGAGAATTTCAACGATGAGATTGTAAACTACGGCGGTGAAGATCTCCCGCGCGCGCGGAATTGGCGGGATGCGTTTGCAAATTTGAACAAATTGGTCGAACGCGCAAGCTGTAAGGGAAAGAAAATAATATTCCTCGATGAAATACCGTGGATGGCGACAGTTAATTCAGACTTCCTCCCCGCGCTCGATTATTTTTGGAACAGATGGGCATCCTCCAGGCACGATGTGTTACTGATTATTTGCGGATCTGCGACATCGTGGATTATTGACAAGATTGTCGATAACAGGGGTGGGCTACACAACAGGTTGACGAGACAGATTGCTCTGTCACCGTTCACGCTGAGCGAGTGTGAGGAATACTATAGGGATACGGGCATTGTAATGACGCGCTATCAGATGGTTGAGGCGTACATGATTTTCGGCGGAATCCCCTACTATATGAGCCTCATGAATCCGGGGTATGATTTGTTCCAAAATGTTGATATGATGTATTTCAATGAAAACGCGCTTTTAAGGAATGAATATGACAATCTCTACAATTCGCTATTTCGTGACGCGAAAAATCACATCCTTGTCGTGGAAGCGCTCGCGTCTAAAGGCATAGGTATGACACGGGAAGATATTATCAGGGCCACGGGACTGACTAACGGAGGAAGCCTCACACGGATACTGCGTCAGTTGGAGCAAAGCGGGTTCATCCGCGTCTATCTCGCATTCGGAAACAAAGAGAAGGATAAACTTTACCAATTGATTGATGCCTTTACCTTGTTTCATCTGCGCTTCAATAAAGGGCGAAAGCAGTGGACGGAAGATTATTGGATTAAATATAGCGCCACTCCGGCGCATAATACCTGGAGTGGATATGCGTTCGAAAAAGTCTGTCTGCTGCACCTGCCGCAGATTAAGCGAAAGCTCGGAATATCGGGAGTGCTGACAGGCGCTTATGCTTGGCGAAGCGGAAAGCAGGAAAGCGGAGGCGCACAGATAGATCTTGTCATTGATAGGAATGACCATGTCATAAATCTGTGTGAAATGAAATTTTTTCGCGGAGAGTATGACATAGATAAGAAGGAGGACGCTGCATTGAGGAATCGACGTGCGGCGTTTGAATCCGGAACAAAGACACGCAAGGCTGTGCGCACGACAATAGTCACGACATTCGGCCTGAAACGCACAGCCTATGCATCGGAATACAATTCCGTAGTTCTTCTGGATGATCTGTTTGAGGATGCCGTGTATTGAAGCGCTCAATTACTCGAAGTTACCCCGGCAGCTTACGCCTCCTGCGCGTAGGCGAGGCGCATGCGCACTTCGTCCGCGCCGAGTATCTGCTGTATCTCATAGATGTCCGGCGAGTTCGCGCGGCCGACTAAGGCGATGCGGATCACCGTGCTCACGTCGCCGACATGGCCCTTGTACTTTTCGGGCTCCCTCTTATAATCCTTCGGCTTTTCGGCATAACCGCCCATCTTCGCTATCTGCCGGATTTTCGCAAACCACGTGTCGCGGTCGTCGTCAAGGTTGAAACTTGCGTCATAACTTTTCAGTATGGCAATCACATCGCCGGGCGGCACGTTCTCCGGCCACGGGTCCGCAATTTCAAAATAATCGTCATAGAAGTATTTGATGAAGTCCCATATCTGGCTCGCGTAGGCGAGGTCTTTGCGCGGCTTGTCCCCGGAACGCCCTATATCGAGTATCTTCACAAGCCGCCCGGCGTCGTCCGCGATAGCGGAATAGACGTCCTCACGGTTCAGGCGCGCCCAGCGAATCATGAAGTCCGCGAGATCGCTTGCGGGTATGCGGGCAAGCACATTCTTGCTGACATCCTCCAATTTGTCGAGGTCAAATAAAATACCTGACACGCCCATTTTCTCCGTGGTCATTTTAAATTCGCTGATAGGGGCGTTCGGGTTTGCGTCGCGCCATTCCTCGAAATTCGAATTGATGACGGTCAGCAGATATTCGAGGATAGCCTGCGGATGATAGCCTTCCTCGCGGTAATATTCGAGGGAAAGCTCAGGGTCCTTGCGCTTTGAGAGCTTGCGCTTTTTCCCGTTTTCGATTTTCATCAGCACCGTCGAATGGCAATATACGGGCGGCGTGAAACCGAGCGTGTCCGCGAGCTGCAGGTGTATCGGCAGAGACGAAAGCCATTCCTCCCCGCGTATCACGTGTGTGGTACGCATCAGATGGTCGTCTATAACATGGGCGAAATGATAGGTCGGTATGCCGTCGGACTTCAGCAGCACCACGTCCATTTCGTTTTTCGGAAAGGTGAGCCTGCCGCGAATCCCGTCTACCACGGTAACGGTCCCCTTTTCATCGGACGCGTAGGCCGCTCCGCCGAGGGGCAGGGCGCCGCCGGCCGCGCTGTTCGCCGCGTCCGCGTTCAGCCGTATCACGTATTTGTTTTCGCCGCGCAGCAGGTTGCCGGCCTGTTCGGCCGTAATGTCGCGGTACTTTGCGTATTTGCCGTACACGCCGGGCGTCTCCCTGTTGGATTCCTGCTCGGAGCGTATCTCATCAAGCTCCTCTTCGGTCATAAAGCAGGGGTAGGCTTTGCCCTCGATAATAAGGCGGCGCGCGTACGCATGGTATATCTCACGGCGCTGGCTCTGATGATAGGGGCCATAGGCGCCGCGCTCTATAATTTTCATATCCGCGCCGATGGACACGCCCTCATCGAAGCTGACGCCGAAATGCCGGAGCGAGGTAATCAGTGAAAGCGCCGCGCCCTCGACCTCGCGCTTGTTGTCCGTATCCTCAATACGCAGATAGAATATGCCTCCTGTCTGGCGCGAGAGCTTTTCATTCATAAAAGCCGTGTAGAGGTTCCCGAGGTGAATAAACCCTGTCGGGCTTGGCCCGAGACGCGTGACGGCCGCTTCCCGCGGAATATCGCGCGGCGGATAGAGCCCTTCATAATACGACGTATCCCCGCCCGACGGCTCGTTTATCACGTGCGAAAACAGCAGGTCCGCCATCAAAATATTCTTGTCCTCGTAACTCATGTATCGCTCCTTATCCGTCATTCAAGCAATGCTTCATATATCCGCACCCCCGTAAGCAGTACGTCTTCGTCGATAGTATAATCCCCGCGGTGCAGAGGCCGGTCAATGCCCGTGGCGAGGTGCAGAAACAGCCCCGGAAAGTATTCCTGGTAAAATGAGAAATCCTCGCCGACCACGAGCGGCAGTTCCGGCTCCGTCCATGCAAACCCGACCTTGCGCAGGATTTTGCGCGCGCTGTCAAAGAGCGCCGGAGGGTTGATGACGGCGGGATAGGGTTCGGTATATTCGAACGTGAAGGAGCATCCCGTCTTTGCCTCAAGGCTTTCGGCTATCCCGGCCATATGGTTCCAGAGCAGGTCGTTCACGCTTTTGGAATATGTCCTGAGCGTCCCTTTGAGGTAGGCGTGATCGGAAACGATATTCGGCGCCACGCCGCTTTGCAGTATGCCGAAGCGAAGCAGACGATGTATCTCCGGCGCGATTTCCCGCTGCTCCATCTCGTAGACGCGGCGCACGAAATCGCAGGCTATTTCAAGCGCGTCGATTCCTTTTTTGTACGTCGCGACATGAGCGGACTTTCCCTTGATAGTAACGGAAAAGACGATTACCCCTGCCATAAATTCGCCCTTACGGCACAGTATCTCGTTCTTCGTATGGCCCGGCCACAGATGGATCCCGTAAACGGAACCGACGCCGAAGTCCTGCAGAATGCCGGATTTGCAAATATCCTCCGCCCCGCCGACCGATTCTTCGGCCGCTTGAAAGATGAGCGCCGCGTCGCGCGCGAGCGTTTTGTTTTTCACGCGCTCCGCAAGCTCGTCCGCGAAACCGAGCATAATAGCCATATGCCCGTCGTGGCCGCAGGCGTGCATC
>JAITEX010000077.1 GCA_031281765.1 Eubacteriales Family XIII. Incertae Sedis bacterium
CAGGTCGTTTCATAATTATATGGTGTCCCCTATTTCTGTATGGTTATCCTTCCTAGAATAATTATAACAGAAAGAATAGCCGTCTTTGCTTTGAAGTCAAACCAACCGCGCCATTGTCATAGTACCATGTTAATGCCGATTATATATGTTCCAAGCAATCACCGCAATGATAAGCAACAGGATGATAACGGCAATAATACCGCCATCAATAACATGTTTGCCTATGCCCCAAGGTATTCGGGCTAAAAATAGAGTTCCCATAGTATATTCCTCTTAATAATGATAATGTAAAACTTACCGTACAATAATACACCCCCTATATATCCCCGCCCTCTTTTGCGATAAACCTGTTGTAGATGCTGTCCACCATGGCGTAGACGCGTTTGCGTTTTATCGCGCAGATGACGGCGATGGCGACGACGACGGCGGAGACGATTATTATGCCGGTATAGTTGTGGGTATAGAGCATGGAACCGACGAGAAGGCTGACGGCTAAGGCCGGGGTCCGCGCGACGATGCTTGTGGCCGTGAACGGCAGGACCTTGAATTCGGAGATGCCGGCGGCGTAGGAGAAGATGTCCTTCGGTATGCCTGGGAAGAGATAGAGCAGAAAGACGGCGACGAAGGCTTTTTTCGAGTTCAGGAGGGTGACAAAGCGGTGGAGCTTCTCTTTCCCGAAGACTAAGTAGACCATGTCCTTGCCGAATATCCTGCCGAGATAAAACGTGATAACGGTGCCTATCGCAATGCCGATAAGGGACAGCAGCAGCGCGAGAATAAAGCTGAACGCGTAGCCGGCGGCGAACTGCAGGGCCTGCCCCGGCAGGAAGGCGATGAGTATCTGGATGATTTGCAGCCCGATGTAGATGAACATGCTGTGCGTGTGGTATTTCTCGAGCAGGGCGTTGACATTCTCGATGTCCTTGAACTCGTCGATAATATGCGGGTATTTCAGGAAGATAAGCGTCGGTATGCCGATAATAAACGCAAGCAGGACGGCGAATTTTGCGATGGCGAGCGCCGTGCGCACCGCCCTCTCGCGCCTGCTGTACGTCTCCGGCGAGCGCGCCTGATTGTCGTGGTCGTCATGCTTCATAGCGTCTTTATTATTCCCTTGTCTATCAGGCGCTGCGCAGCCGCGAGGACGCCGGTTTTCGCGTGTTCATAGGTCAGGCCGCCTTGAAAATACACATTGAACGGCTCGCGCAGGGGCCCGTCTGCGGACATCTCAATCGATGAGCCCTGGACGAAGGCTCCGGCGGCCATAATGACCTTGTCGTCATAGCCCGGCATATCCCACGGTTCCGGCCGCACGTGGCTGTCCACGGGGGAGGCCGATTGAATGCCCTCGCAGAACGCGATAAGCGCTTCCGGGCTTCCGAGCCGGACGGTTTCTATAATATCGCTGCGCTCTTCGTCCCAGCGCGGGCTGACGCTGAAGCCGAGGTTTTCGAAGAGGCGCGCGCAGAATACGGCGCCCTTTTGCGCGCCGGCCACGACGTGCGGCGCGATGAACAGGCCCTGCAGTATCGTCCTCGTCTGTCCGAAGGTCAGGCCGCATTCGCCGCCGATGCCGGGCGTCGTCATGCGGCAGGCGACCCGTTCTATCAAATCCTGCCGTCCCGCGATATAGCCGCCCGAAAGCGCAAGGCCGCCGCCGGGATTCTTGATAAGCGAGCCCGCGACGATGTCAGCGCCGACGTTCGACGGTTCGAGTTCATCTAAAAATTCGCCGTAACAATTATCGACGAATAAAATGATGTCGGGGTCCACATCATGGCAAAAGGCCGTAAAACCGGCGATTTCGGCCATGGTAAGCGCCTTCCTGTCGCTGTAGCCCGTAGCGCGCTGCAGGGCTATGACGCGCGTGGCCGGCGTAATGGCGCGGCGCACGGCGTCCCGGTCGATGTCGCCCCCCGGCAGAAGCTCGGCCTGCTGGTAGGTGACGCCGTATTCGCGCAAGGAGCCGTTGCCCTCATCTCCCGTCAGCCCTATCGTCGGCTGAATGGTATCGTAGGGCGCGCCCGTGCAGTAGAGCAGCTCGTCGCTGGGCCTGAGTACGCCCGTCAGAGCTAAGGAAATGGCGTGGGTGCCGTTGACGATAAGCGGGCGCACGAGCGCCGCCTCCGCACCGAATACATCGGCATAGACGCGCTCGACGGCGGCGCGCCCCGCGTCATCATAGCCGTAGCCCGTGTTCCACGCGAAATGCGTATCCGCTATGCGGTTCTTGCGAAAAGCCGCGAGGACCTTGTAGGAGCAGCTTTCGGACACCGCGTCTATTCGCGCGAAAACGGGCCGTATCTCATCTTCCGCTCTGCGCGCGGCGGCAAGCAATGCCGGCGAAATGCCGAACTCACGCGTCAGTATATCGCTCATTTGCTGCCGTCCTCCCCTTTTGAATCCCCGCCATCAAGCCGGCGCTCCTCAAATTCCTCAAACTCCGTTTCCCACTCCATATCGCGTATCAGTTCGCGTTTCGCGTTTTTGCGGTGCGCCGCATAGAGCTGGGTCGTCGTGATATTGTCGTGGCTCAAGAGCTCCTGCACGTCAAATATCGAATTGCCGCGCTCGATAAGCGAAGTCGCTGTCGTCGCGCGCAGCTTGTGCGGGCTGTAGGCCGAACGCCGGTCCGTACCGAGCTATGCCCGTGTATTTCTTCACGAGTTCGCGTATCTGGCGCTCCGTCAGCCGGCGTTTCTGCAGCGAGAGGAAGAGCGCGTCGCGCTCGCTCTCGGGGATCGTATCCGCGGCCGGGCGTTCGTTTTCGATATAGTTTTGCAGCGCGCGCAGGACGGAATGGTTCAGCGGCATGGTGGTTTCCTTGCCGCGTTTCCGGAATATACGGAATTCCTCGCGCCCGAAATTGAAGGACGATATGTTCAGTTCACGCAGCTCCGAAAGGCGCAGGCCGTAGGTGACGAAAAGCACGAGGATGGCCTTGTCGCGGTACTTCGTCTTCTCCCAGAATTCCTTTTCCTTTTTCGAAAGCCCCGTACCCTTTGACACCGCGTCGAGCATGACCATGACTTCATCGTCATCTAAGGCCTTGATTTCCCGGTCACCGGCCTTCGGCAGGCGTATCGGGTCGAACCCGTCCGTGATGTTCTTCTCCATGAGTTCATCGCGGTAGAGGTATTTGAACAGGACGGAGACCGACGAGCGCTTGCGCGCGAGAGATCTATTGTCATTGTGGTAGACGTAGACGGCGTCGCCCGACTTCTTGCGGTATCTGCGGCAATAATCGAGAAAGAGGTTCACGTCGGCCGCGCGCACCTGCCGGATTTCGCCTCTTTTTATCTCCTTCGTCTCCCGCGCTTCGGTCAGACCCGTTTCGTCTATCAGGTAGCGGAAAAAGAAGCGGATGTCGAGCAGATAGGCCCGCCGCGTCATCGGCAGCACATTGCCGCGCAGGTAGGCAAAGAAGCCGCGCAGGAAGCTCGGCAGCTCGCCCTCTATGGCCGCGCATTCATCCTCGATCAGCACCTCTTTCAGGACGATGTTGTCAGGTTTATCGCTCTTATTGTGTATACGTATCTCTTTTTCCATAGTATATTCGCAGGTACCTTAGTCGCCGGGATTGCGGGTCGAGCCCGCAATGACACGTTTATTGCGGCGTGAACTCCGTGTCGATAAGCGCGAACAGTTCCGGCAGGACCGCGCTGACCGGCGTCTTTCCTTCGATTTCGAAGAAGAACGCGTCCTCCCAGCGCCTGAACCACGTGAGCTGACGCTTCGCGTAGCGCCGGGAATTCCGTTTGATAAGACGGACGGCCTCGCTCAGGTCATATTCGCCGCGCAGATAGCCCATTGTTTCCTTATATCCGATGCCGAGCAGGGAAATCGCTTCCCCGCTGACGCCGGCGTCCGCAAGCCCGCGCACTTCACCGGTAAGCCCCGCGGCCATCATCCTGTCCACGCGTTCCTCTATGAGTTCGTAGAGTTCCGCGCGGCTTCTCGTCAGTACGATGGTCAGCGGTTCGATAAGGCTGCCAGGCCGGAACGACTGTTCGAAGTCATTGAGACCCGAGGACTCGCCGCCCCGCTCTATCCGTTCGAGCGCGCGAATCACTTTCTTACGGTTATTCGCGTGGATCCTCCCGGCGCCCGCAGGATCCCTTTCCCGCAGTATATCATAAATATAACTATTCCCAAAATCATCGGCAAGCGCATTCAGCTTTTCCCGGTAGGCCGGATCTCCGGCGGCGCCCGAGAAGTCCATATCATAGATAAGCGAGTTGATATAGAGGCCGCTGCCGCCCGCTATCACGGGCACGGCGCCGCGCGCGAAAATATCCCAGATGGCGGCTCCGGCCTGCTCGCGGTATTCCGCTACCGAGAAGCCGCCATCCGGATCCGCTCTATCTATCATATGGTGGGGAACGCGCGCCCTGTCGGCGGCGGAAGGCTTCGCCGTGCCTATATCAAGCCCCCGGTAGACCTGTATGCTGTCAGCCGAAACGAGTTCGCCGCCGTACCGTTCGCAGACGGCGAGGGCCGCCTCGCTTTTGCCGACGGCCGTCGGTCCGGCTATAATAATGGCGGTTTTACGTCCGCTCACCGGCCTATCCTTCCCGTTTGAACATACGGTCAAGCTCCGCGCCCGTCATCGCGATAAACACGGGCCGCCCGTGCGGACAGGTGTAGGGGTTCTCACAGGCAAAGAGCTGCTTGATAAGCGCGGCCGCTTCCTCATTCGTCAAGGAATCGTTCATCTTCACGGAGCTTCTGCAGGCCCGCGATATGAGCCGTTCCGCCGCGCGCGTATTTTCGGGCGGCCTGCCGCTTGCGTTCTCAAGTATATCCGTCAGGAATGATTCCGCTTCCTCATAGGAGAGAAAGGCCGGAAACGCGCGGACGGCAAAGGTTTTCTCACCGAATTCATCGATTTCAAAGCCGAGGTCCCCGAGCCATGCGGCCCAGCTGTCCGTATAGAGGTTTGAAACGGCGGGTATGTTCACGATAAGCGGCGTCAAAAGCTGCTGCGTCAGCTTGCCCTTAGCCGCGGCCTGCGCGAGGAAACGTTCATAATGTATACGCTCGTGAGCCGCGTGCTGGTCGATAATGAAAAATTCATCCTCCGTGCGCGCGAGGATATAGAGCCCGAAGAGACGGCCTATGACCTCCGGCGGGGTTTTCAGCGCGTCAGCAAGCCGCGTTCCCGGTGTTTCGCGCCCGGACGCGGCATCTTCACCATTGAGCAAACCGGCGTTGCCGCCCCTCTGTTCGCCCTCGCCATCCCCGGCTGCGGCTTCCGCGCCCGTGTCCGTACCGTTCGCCGTTACCGGAGCGTCCGTTTGCCCCTTCCACAGCGAGCTGATGGGTACCGACGCAATCTTTGAATCGTCGGCTGCGGCGTAGATGTCCGAACCCGAGACCCCGTCCTCGCGGACAAGTGACGGTTCCGTCCCGGGCGCGCCGGGGGTTTCCGGCGACGGTTTCAGCGCGTAAAACGCGTTTTCGGCGCGTTTCAGCCGCCCCGCGTCCGCCGCGCTGCGTATCTTCGCCGTCGACCCGTTTGCAATCAAGACATCCCGTATCATGGTTTCGACAAAGTCACGCACGGCGTTTTTATTTGAAAACCGTATCTGCGTCTTGGACGGGTGGACGTTGACATCTATTTTCCGCGGGTCAATTTCGAGGAACAGGTAGACGACGGGAAACCTGCCCTCAAAGATAAGCCCTTTATACGCCTCCTTTACGGCTTCCGCCAAAACCGCGTCGGCCACGCTGCGCCCGTTCACGAAGAAATACTGGTTTTTGCGCGTCTTGCGGTCGATGTCGGGCGGCGAGAGGTAGGCGGCAAGCCGCATATCGCCCTCTGCTGACGCTTTTTCGGCGTACAGGAGGTTCGCGGCAACCGCCGTACCGGCCGTTCCCGCTATCGCGGCGCTCACATCGCCGTTTCCGGGCGTAACAAAGTCCTCGATACCGTTGTGGCCAACGGAAAAGCGTATATGCGGCCAGGCGACGGCCATGCGCGCCGTATAGGCCACGATGTCCGCGGTTTCCGCGCGGTCGGATTTCAGGAATTTTCTCCGCGCAGGAACATTGTAAAAGAGGTCTTCGACGGTGATGCCGGTACCCTCGGGAGCGCCGGCTTTTCTGATGTTCGCCGCCTCGCCGCCCGCGACATAGAGGCTCGCTCCCTCCCGCGCGCCCGTGGTCCGGGAGACGATGGTCAGCTTCGATACGGCGGCAATGCTCGCGAGCGCCTCGCCGCGAAAGCCGAGTGTCCGTATCTCATCGAGGTCATTGCTCTCACGTATTTTGCTCGTGGCATGGGGGAAAACGGCGAGGTTCAGTTCATCCTCCGCTATGCCCGAGCCGTTGTCGTCGACGCGCATCAGTTTCTTGCCGCCGTCCTCTATCGAAACGGAAATCACGGTCGCGCCCGCGTCTATTGCATTTTCAACGATTTCCTTGATGACCGCCATCGGGCTTGTGATGACTTCACCCGCCGCTATCTTTTCAAAAACGTTCTGCGGCAGTACGCGTATCTTCCCGCTCATGAGCCTTCCCTTTCCGCCGCCGCTTTCAGTTCTTCAAGCAGCAGTATCGCCTTCGACGGGGTGATTTCCATGAGGTTTATCTCTTTCAGTTTCCGCACCGCGGGATGTTCCGACGCCGCGCCGAAAAACGACAGTTGCACGGGCGCTGCCGGCCCCGGCGTTGCCGGAGCGGAAACCTCCGCCGCGCCTTCACTGCCCGCCGCTGCGTATCCTGTCGCCCCCGGCGGTTCCTGATATTCCTCGATATTCTTACGCTCGCTTTCGAGCAGGGCGAGTTTGCCGTTCGCGTTGTCCAAAACGGCCTGCGGCACGCCCGCGAGCTTTGCCACGTGGATGCCATAGCTGCGGCTCGCGCTTCCTTCGGCTATGATATGCAGGAAAATCACCTCGCCGTTTTCCTCGGTAATGACCGTATTCAGGTTTTGCATACCGTGCAGTTTGTCCTCAAGCGCCGTCAGCTCGTGATAATGTGTGGCGAAGAGCGTGCGTATCCGCCGCGTCTCGTCGCAGAGGTATTCGAGTACGGCCCAGGCTATCGCGAGCCCGTCGTAGGTGCTCGTGCCGCGGCCGATTTCATCGAGGATCACGAGGCTCTTGTCCGTCGCCGTGTTCAAAATATACGCAAGCTCGCTCATTTCGACAAAAAACGTGCTTTCGCCCTGCGCGAGATTGTCCGACGCGCCGATTCTCGTATAGAGGCAGTCGCAGCAACCGATATGCGCGTCGTCCGCGGGCACAAAGCAGCCGGCCTGCGCCATCAGGACGATAAGCGCCGTCATGCGCATATAGGTGCTCTTGCCGGCCATATTCGGCCCCGTTATGAGCAGCATACTGTGCCCTGTCCGGTCGATATACACATCATTCGGCACGAAACGCCCATCCGTGAGGTTTTGTTCTATCACCGGATGGCGGCCGCGCTCTATGCGGATGACGCTGCCGTCATCGACGAGCGGCTTCACATAGCCGTAGCGCGCGCTCACCTCCGCATAGGAGCAGAGCACGTCTATCGCCGCAAGCGCCTCCGAGGCCTTCTGCAGATCGGCGGTCCTGTTTGCTACCTTGCCGCGGATACCCGCGAACAGTTCATGCTCGAGCGTGTTGATACGCGCCTCGGCTCCGAGTACGCGGGATTCCATCGCCTTCAGCTCTATCGTGACATAGCGTTCGGAATTTACGAGCGTCTGTTTGCGGATATAGTCGTCCGGCACGAGCGAACGGTTCGAGTTCGTCACATCGATATAATAGCCGAACACGCGGTTGAAACCGACTTTCAGGTTTTTGATGCCCGTGCGTTCGCGTTCCTTCGCCTCAAGTGAGGCTATCCATTCCTGACCGCCCGAGACGCCCGCTTTCATCTCGTCGAGAGACGCGCTGTAGCCGGGGCGTATCATGCCGCCCTCGCGCACGGTGAACGGCGGGTCGTCCACGATGGCCGCCTGTATCAGCGCTATAATATCCGAGAGGTCGGGAACAGACTCGGAAAAAGCGGCGATAAGCGAACCCTCGGGCACATCGGCTAAGGTCGCGAGGACATCCGTGACCGCCGCCAGGCTGCCCGCGAGCGCAATCAGGTCGCGCGCGTTCGCGCTGCCGAAGGATATGCGGCCCGCGAGGCGTTCGAGGTCATAGACCGCTTTCAGGTGTTCGCGCAGGTCATTGCGCAGAATCACGTCATCCGCGAGGATCTCAACGGAATCGAGCCGCGCGGAAATCTCCTTCGTATCTAAGAGCGGGCTCAGCAGCCACTTTTTTATAAGGCGCCCGCCCATAGCCGTCCGCGTCCGGTCCACGACGCCGAGCAGCGAGCCGCGCGCCTCGTTTTCAAACAGCGTTTGCGTGAGTTCGAGATTGCGGATACTCGCCTTGTCGAGCATCATATTGTCCGAGGGACGATAAAAACGCGGCAGGATCAAATGGCCGACGTCATGTTTCTGCGTATCTATGATGTATTCGAGCAAAAGATAGAGGGCGGCCGCGGCCGCTTCGTTTTCCCCACCGAGCGATTTGGCCGATTTCACGCCGAAGATGCGCGCGAAGGTCCGCTCGCCGCGGGACACGTCATGTGTCTTGGGGTCAAGCTCGGTCAGCGTGATGTCACTGAATGACCCGAGCACCTCCGCAAAGGTTTCGGTTTCGGTCGAAAGGCAAATCAATTCCCGCGCTTTCAGCCGTTCGAGTTCCGCGGCAAGCAGCGCGCGCGCCGAATCGCCGCCGATAAAGGTGAAGGCTATCTCGCCCGTGGAAATATCGCTGTACGCCACGCCGAAAGCCCTTCCCGAGCGGTAGACGGAAACGAGATAATTGTTTTCGCCGGACTTCAGCATGGATTCGCCCGTCAGCGTGCCCGGCGTCACGATGCGCACGACCTCACGGTTGACGAGGCCCTTTGTCTGCTTCGGGTCCGCCGTCTGCTCGCAGACCGCCACGCGATAGCCCGCCTCGACGAGTTTCATGATATAGGTGTCCGCCGCGTGGAACGGTACGCCGCACATAGGCGCGCGCTCCCCGTCGATACCGCAGTTTTTCTTTGTCAGCGCGATTTCGAGTATCGGGGCCGCCGTAATCGCGTCGTCATAAAACATCTCATAGAAATCCCCGAGCCGGAAGAACAGTATCGCGTCCTTGTTCCGTTCCTTGATTTCCATATACTGTTCCATCATCGGCGTCAGCTTACTCATGTACCCTGTCCTTATCGGCCTCCCTGTCGTGTGTATCGTCCGGCTTTCGGGGCTGCAGCAGCGCGAGAAACTCGACATTGCCTTTCGCGCCCCGTATCGGCGACTCCGTTACCTCCCGCATACGCAGGCCGGAATCAGCCGCGTAGCCGCGCACCTTTTCCACCGCTTCGCGCCTGACTCCCTCGTCTTTAATAATGCCGCCTTTGCCGACCTGCCCGCGCTCCGCCTCAAACTGCGGCTTGATAAGCGCGATAAGCGAGCCGGAGTCCGCGAGGTGCATCGCTGCGCCCGGAAAGATGTGCTTCAGCGAGATAAACGATACGTCCGCCGTAATAATATCGATAGCTTCTTCTATTTTATCATGTTCGAGATAGCGAAAGTTCGTGCGCTCCATATTGACGACGCGTTCGTCATTGCGCAATTTCCAATCGAGCTGGCCGTAGCCGACATCGATAGCGTAGACCTTGCGCGCGCCCGCGCGCAAAAGCACTTCCGTAAATCCACCCGTAGACGCGCCGATGTCCATACAGACCGCGCCGTCCGTCCGCGGGCGCCACAGTTCAAGCGCCTTTTCAAGCTTCAGCGCGCCGCGGCTCACATACTTTGCCGAGGTATCTTCGACGGTGATCTCCGCGTCGGGCCGCACCTTCGTGCCGGGCTTCAGTTCCCGCTGGCCGTTCACGCTCACGTAGCCTGCCATTACCGAGGCATGGGCCCGCTCGCGCGACTCATAAAACCCGCGCTCCGTCAGCAGCGCGTCTATCCGTATTTTCGGTGAAGTCTCCGCGCTCAAGGGATGAACGCCCGCACGGTGGCCGCTACGCCTCCGGCGTCAAGCCCGTCGACCTGGATCAGGTCGGCGACGGAGCCGTGGGTCAGGAATTTGTCCGGCCATGAGATGATATGGAGCCTATTTGTAAAGCCGCGGGTCTCGAGGACGGACGCGAGCTTTTCGCCGAAACCGCCGCTGCGGACATTGTCCTCAAGTGTGACAAGGGGCATGCCGCCGGACGCAAGCTCCGCGATTTTCTCCTCGTCAAGCGGCTTCACCTTGAACACGTCGATAACGCGCGCGTCAATACCCGCTTCGGCAAGCAGCCCTGCGGCTTCGAGCGCGACGGGCGTCATGCCGCCGACCGCGAGCAGCGCCGCGTCCGCGCCGGGACGCAGGGT
>JAITEX010000122.1 GCA_031281765.1 Eubacteriales Family XIII. Incertae Sedis bacterium
ATTCCGCATCCGAAATATGCCGGTTACGCCCGGTTTCCACTTCGCCGGAAACCAGCTTCACGAGGCACTTGCCGCAGGTCCCGTTCCCCGCGCACGGCGCGTCGATGGCTACGCCGTACCTCCGCGCCACGCCGAGAAGAGAAACGCCCCCCGCCGCTTCGGCCGTCACCGGCTCACGGTCATCAAACGAAAATCTTATGCTGTAAGTGTCTGACATATCAGCTCCTTGAAATAATGTGGCAGGTTACGTCCTTGCTGACATATACCGCAAAGCCATGTGTACCTGTTTAAAGTGTTCGTTCACCTTGGTGCGGACGAAAGGACTTGAACCTTCACGGGTTGCCCCACCGGATCCTAAATCCGGCGCGTCTGCCAATTCCGCCACGCCCGCATTTTATTTAACGCACCGAGATTTATTATACCTTGATAAATAATGCTTGACAACGCCTCTATAAATGTGTATACTAAGTTTTAATTCTAAATGTACAATTAATTGCCATGGGTTGCAAGTTAATTTCCATTTCGACTTGTTAATTTGTGGCTGTTGTTTTGTACAGCGCAACATTTTTTAGGAGGTACGTTATGAGTAACGGCACTGTCAAGTGGTTCAACGAGAGCAAGGGATTTGGGTTCATCTCCAATGACGACGGTTCGGATGATGTCTTTGTACATTTTTCAGCCATTCAGGGAGAGGGATTTAAATCGTTGGCGGAAGGTCAGAAGGTCACCTTCGACACCGAGCCCGATCCGAAAGACTCACGCAAACTGCGCGCCACAAACGTTCAAGCGGTCTAATCGGTCTTATCATCTGAGCGAATCCGCTCCTTCGCCGGAGCGGATATTCATCTTTCACGCGGTAAGCTCATAGCTGTACGGCGGGACTAAATTATTACTATTGTAATTCCATGATTGCAATTATTGTAGTCCTTATCCCGGCTTAGTTCAAAGCAGCTATTCAGCGCTGACTGCGTCGCAGGATCGAACATCGTAAAATCTTCCCCGGGAATAAAGTCCTTGATTTTTCCCGCAGTTTTTTCTTTTTTGAGGCGCTTATGACTCCTCTATCTCCTCCTGCAGCTCATCCATGGATTTGCCTTTTGTCTCTCGTTTTACGAAGATGAGGGTGCAGATAAATCCGAGCGCGAGCGGTATGATGAGTATGAGCACGAGTTTGCTCCAGTCGCTGACGGCTTCCCCGCCGGCGCTTACGGTTTGGAATGTTTTGCTGGCGGAAAGGCTGCCAAGAAGGATTGGCGCTAACGCGCCGCCGAGACGGGCAAAGGCCTGGCACCAGGAGACGCCCATATTGCGGATTTGCGTCGGATAGTTTTCCGGCATCAGGGGTTGGACCGCGGTAATGGCGTAATTGAGCGAGAAGCCGAAGAACAGCATCAGGACTAAGCATAGCCCGAAATTGCCGCTTACCACGAAACTCGAGCAGATAACGATGACGACGATGGACAGCAGCCAGCCAAAGGCCAGATTGCGTTTTCGGCCAAAACGGTCTGAGACAAAACCTACGCAGAGGTTTGCGATAATGGCGGCTACATTGTTCCACGTGTGCAGCGACGACGCTTGCGTCGGTGAATACCCGAGGCTGAGAAACCATGTCGGAAGCCAGGCGTTCATGCCGTAGACGCAGAACTGGCCGATGAAATAGGTCGACCAGATAGCGCAGGTCGCCATAATATACTTCCGGGAAAACAGCACGGCCGGGCTTGTTTTTTCAGGTTTCGGCGGGACGGCAAGCAAGGCCGGATCGCGCTCTACCGGCGTGCGGCCTGCCGCCTTTTCAATTTCCGCCAAACGTTTTACAGCCTGTTCTATCCTCCCTGAATTTGCGTACCAATGCGGTGTTTCGTGCATGAATTTCAACAGAAAGGCCGCGTAAACGAGCGGAACCGCGCCGATAAAGTAGGTAATGCGCCAATTCCCGTAACCGATCACTTCCCCGGCGCTATTATACAATTCTTCGGTAAACCCCGGAATCAGCGGCGCCATATGGTTTGTGATCGGGCCGCCGATGAGACCGGCCAACACCCAGCCCAATACCATAAACGACATGCCGAACGTGATGAAAATGCCGCGCCGTTTCGACGGCATCGTCTCCGAAAAACAGGTGGTGACAACGGGTATGCACGACCCGACGCCCAGACCCGCGATGAAACGAAAGAGCGCAAAGACCGTATAATCCTGCGCGAACGCCTGCGGGAAGGTGAAGATCGAGTAAAACGCGATAGCGGCTATAAGGGTCTTCTTCCGGCCGAATTTGTCCGAAAGGATGCCTCCCAACGCGCCGCCGGCAATCATGCCAAGCAGGCTCCACGTCGTGAGGCTGCCCTTGAAAGCAGCGCCGTCAAGATTGAACGACGCCGCTACAGAATTGTTCGTCACATTTACGATCATGAAATCATAGCCGTCAAAAACCATTGCAATTCCGAGAAACACGAACATCGCCCACGTAAATTTGCTGACGCCAGTCGAGTCGATGACCTCCGAAACCGTGAATTTCCCCTCATTCTTGCTCATTGTCATAATGCCTTTCAATTGTCGAAAAAGTATGAAAATATTAATGCGTTTATTTTACCACATTCGGCATTACTGTTGACGTGATTACCAAAGATTCGTTTAAGGCAAAATCATTATTATAGTAATGCTATGATTGAAAGCTAAGACATTGATTTGTTGCACGAATATTGCATTGTGGAATTGTAATCTGATTTTTCAGGGGCGCCGGATAGCCACTGAATACGTAAAATACCCTAAGCAAGTGATGTTTCCGTATGATATACTTTTGTGAATTAATTAACATTTCAGACTGCAATGGCGCCCTGCGTCATATGCCACGGTGAGAGGTAACCATGACAGACATGCATTATCTGAACTATGAGGAGCAGCATATTGACCCGGTGTTTGATTTTACGGCCTGCCGGAAGGTCTTAGACAAGAACGGGCGGGACGAGAGTAAAATCATTGCCGTGCTCCAGGGCATCCAGCAACACTACCGGTATCTGCCGCGCGAGGTATTCCCCTATATCAGCAACGAGATGGAGATCTCCGAGGCGAAGATATACGGAATCGCAACATTCTATGAGAACTTTTCCCTCGAACCCAAAGGAAAATATGTGATAAAGGTCTGCGACGGGACAGCCTGCCACGTCCGCAAATCCATTCCCATCCTGAACCGCCTGCGCGCGGAACTCGGCCTGACGGGCGAAGACATTACGACCGGCGATATGCTCTTTACGGTCGAGACGGTGTCCTGTCTCGGGGCGTGCAGCCTGTCGCCCGTGGTAATGGTCGGCGACGAGGTCTATGCCGCCATGACGCCGGACAAGGCGGCGGAACTGATTCAGACATTACGGCAAAATGAATTACGTGCGACGATCCGGGAGTAATATGATGACAAAAATGCAATCACAAGCGGAACTGAAAAAGACGCGGGCCACCTGCCTCTCGGCGCTGGACAAGCAGAAAAAACGCGTCTATGTCTGCGCGGGAACAGGCTGCATCTCGAGCGGTTCACTGAAAATATTCGATAAGCTGAGAAAGTCGGCTGTTCGCCGCGGGCTATCCGTTGAGATAGCTCTATCCGGCGATGGCGCAGGCGCGGACCTCGGGCTGAAGCGCTCCGGCTGTCACGGTTTTTGCCAGACAGGCCCGCTGCTCCGTATCGAGCCGTCGGGCTATGTCTATACGCAGGTAAACCCGGATGATGCCGATGAAATTATTGAAAAATCAATAGTGGGCGACGAGTTCATAGCGCGGCTCGGCTACCGGAACGAAGCGGGGCGGCTCTGTAAATGCGAAAGAGATATACCCTTTTACAAGCGGCAGGCCCGCACGGTATTGGAACACAGCGGCGCGATAGACGCCCTCGATATGCGTGAATACCTTGCTGCCGGCGGCTACAAAGCGCTTGAAAAGGCGCTGTTTGAGATGACGCCAGAGGCGGTCGTTTCCGAAGTGAAGGAATCGAATCTGCGCGGGCGCGGCGGCGGCGGTTTCCAGACCGGTCGTAAATGGGAACAGGTGGCGCGGCAGAGCGAGCCTCAAAAGTATATCGTCTGCAACGGCGACGAGGGCGATCCGGGCGCTTTTATGGATATGAGCATTATGGAGGGCGACCCGCACCGCATGATAGAGGGCATGCTCATAGCGGCCTATGCGTGCGGCGCGGATACGGGCTATATCTATGTGCGCGCCGAATACCCGAAAGCCGTTGAACGTCTCGAAACGGCCATAGCCCAGGGAAAAAAAGCCGGCCTGCTCGGGAAAAACATCCTCGGGACCGGATTCAATTTCGACCTGCGCATCAGTCAGGGCGCGGGCGCGTTCGTCTGCGGTGAAGGCAGCGCCCTCACCTCTTCCATTGAGGGGAACCGCGGCATGCCGCGCGTGAAGCCGCCGCGCACCGTGGAACAGGGCCTCTTCGGCAAACCGACCGTCCTGAATAATGTCGAAACCTTTGCGAACGTACCGCTTATTATTGAAAAAGGCGCCGCATGGTATCGCTCGCTCGGAACGGAAAATTCGCCCGGCACAAAGGCGTTCTCGGTCACGGGCAATATCGCGAATACGGGGCTTATCGAGGTGGAGATGGGTTCGCCGCT
>JAITEX010000154.1 GCA_031281765.1 Eubacteriales Family XIII. Incertae Sedis bacterium
TTCCGCCAGATGCTCGAAGCGAATGTGACGAGTTTTATGATTTCCTCGAAGCAGTTCGGCAAACATTTCAAGGAAAACGGCTACGGCAAAATAATCAACCTCTCGTCCGTACGCGGCAAAATCGCGACGAAGACGACGGGCAACGCGGGCTACTGTTCCACGAAAGGCGCGGTCGATATGCTGACGAAGCAGATCGCTTCCGAGTTCGGCCCGTTCGGCGTGACGGTGAACGCAATCGGTCCGAATATTACGGCAACGCCGATGATGACGAAGATATTCGAGCAGCGCGCGGCTGACGCCGGCGTCGACATCGACACCTATCTGAAGCAGCAGGGCGCCGGTCTGCCGATGCGCCGCATGGCTATGCCGGAAGACATCGTCGGTACGGCGGTATTCCTCGCTTCCGGGGCGTCCGATTTTATGACGGGCAATATCCTTTATCCGGACGGCGGGCTCGTCGCGGTCGGCTGACGCTAACTGATAAGTTAATCATATGTCGTGTAAACATTGGCATAGTTCCAAAGTTGTATAATAAGGTACAGAGAGACATACATCGCTCTCTGTGCCTTTATCGCTTTGCGGTGTTTTGCCGTCAGAGCAGATAATGACGTAAGCATAGCGCCCGTAATATCAGGCGTATGCTCTATGAAGGAGGCTGAGAATATGAGTGGGAGACTTGAGGGCAAGGTTGCCGTCGTGACCGGCGCGGGCAACGGCATCGGCCGCGCGACCGCGATACGTTTTGCGAAAGAGGGCGCGAAGGTCGTACTGACGACGCGCCGGCAAGCTCACGGTGACGAGACCGCGGCCGCTATCAAAGAGTTCGGCGGCGAAGCGACGTTCGTCCAGGCGGACGTGCGTTCAAAGGAAGAGATCCAGGCCGTGGTCGACAAGGCCCCCGAACGGTACGGCAAGCTCGATATTCTCGTGAACAGCGCGGGCGCCCTCATCTGGAAGCCCTTCCTCGAGCAGAATGACGACGATTATGCCTTTATCAGCGAAACGAATTTCCGCTCACAGATATATACGATGCAGAAAGCCATCCCGTACATGCTGAAGAACGGGCAGGGCTCTATTATCAACGTGGCGTCGGTTTCCGCGAAGAAGCCGGAACTCAATTCGTATTTCTACGGGGCGTTCAAGGCGGCGACGGCAAACCTCACGATGAATGTAGCGAAGGAATTCGCGCCGCAAAAAATCAGAATCAACTGTGTGGCGCCCGGACCCGTGAACTCGGGCATGACGCCCGAGGAGTCAAAGGACCCTGAGCAGGTAAAGTGGATGGAAAAGAATATCGCGATTCTCGGGAGGCTCGGCGAGCCCGATGATATTGCGAATATGAACCTCTTTCTCGCAAGCGACGAGGCGTCGTGGATTACGGGGGAGATGTTTGTCGTGGACGGCGGAACGTGCATCTCATGTCCGTAATGAGCTTGGGAGACGCCTGTTTTCCGTTATGCTTCGTTGTTCCTCGTGTCCGCTCACTTACGTACTTCAAGTACGCGCGTCTCGCGAACACTCGGTACGCCTCGCCTAACGAAAAACATTTCGTCTCGTATATAAGAAATTACTTCATAAGGTAATGGTAATGACAAGTAACAATAGTAATAGGCACATAGTGCAGTATCCGAAGGAATATTCGCTGTGCGCGGGATGTACGACGTGCGAGATAGTCTGTTCGCTCTTGCATGACGGCGTGGTCGGCCACGGCTACAACCGCATATTCCTGCAGCGCAGCGAGCCGGATATGCTGCATACCATTCACGCGTGTATGCAGTGCGAGGACCATCCCTGTTATGAGAAATGCCCGAAGAAGGAGAGGGCGATGGTCATCGACGAAAACGGCGTTGTGTATATAAATGAAGACGAGTGTATCGGCTGCGGCCTCTGCGCAAAGGCCTGCCCCTATACGCCGTCGCGTATCAATATGGTGAAATCGTCCGACCGGAAGCTGCGCAAGGCGAAGAAATGCGACCTCTGCCGGACGCGTCCCGAGGGACCGGCCTGTATCGAGTGGTGTCCCGTACGCTGCATAGGTATGTCGGACGAACCGGTTCCGGTGTACGGGGATAATGAAAATGAGGAAGCCGGAGGGACAGCGCCTTCGGGCGAGGAACTGACGGATGAGCTTGCGTACGGGGTTGCGTAAACGCAGGATGAGTGAAGCGATATGAGTGAAAGAATAAAGTACGGCTATATCGGCAAAATCGCGCGCATCAACCTGACCGACGAGACGGTCAGTGTGGTGGACACGTTCGACTATGTGCCGAAGTATATCGGCGGCAGGGCTGTGGCGAACCGCATCTTCTACGATGAGGTCGCGCCCGGCGTCGGCGCGTTTGACCCGGAAAACAAGGTCATCTATATGACGGGCCCGACCACGGGCACGGGAATCCCGACGGGCGGCCGTTCGGTATTCTGCTCGATAGCGGCGAACAACTATCCCGAGCAGTATGCGTGGAGCGGCATCGGCGGGTGGATAGGCGCCGAGCTGAAATTCGCGGGTTGGGACGGAATTATTATTGAAGGCAAGGCAAAAGAGCCTGTCTATATATTTATCGAAGACGACAACATACAGTTTATCAACGCCGCGCCTCTGTGGGGCATGCTCGTACACCGGACGCAGGCGGCAATCCGCGAAGCCCACGGAGACGACGTTATCAGCTGCGTCATCGGTCCGGCGGGCGAGAACCTTGTCAGGAACGCGAGTATTACGACCAGCAGCGATAACGTCGCCGCGAAAGCCGGTCTCGGGGCTGTCTTCGGGTCAAAGAACCTGAAGGCTTTCGCGGTGCGCGGCACGGGCGTGGTGGTTCCCGCCGACATAGAGAAGCTGTTCTACCTGCGCAAGCATATGGGGACGCCCTATATGCGGCCGAGCCCCATCATACACGAGGAGGAGCATGGCATGGACGGCAACCGCATTGCCGTGGAAGGCGGCTGGGACCGGGGGCAGGTGGCGTGCAGCCACGGCTGCAACCAGCACTGCTGCCGCCTGATGATGAACGTGCCCTCGGCTTTTCCGGAGCGCGAGACCGTCAATCAGGTCGAAAAATGCGTCGGCATTTTCGCCTACGGATTTCAGGAGGACTGCAGCTGGAGCCCCATTATGACCTGGGAGACAAAGGAGAATTCCGTACTCCCGTGCAAGATGCTTTCGAACGAGCCGCCGCCGATAAACCCGGACGACCCGTATCTCGACGTACTCTTTGACCGCGTGAGCGGCGACATCACGAATTACTGGAAACCGGATTTCCGCAAGGGAAGCGTGATGATGCACCTGTGCAACGAGTACGGCATAGACAAGTGGGACGTGATTATCTGGTATATGACGTGGATCGCTTCGTGCAAGGCCGAGGGGCTTTTGGACGATCTGGGGTTTGCCATGGAACCGGACGCGGAGAGCGAGGAATTCGTGCGGTATTTCCTCGATATGATTACCTACCGCAAGGGCCGCCTCGGCGAGATATTCGCGGAGGGCATGGCGCGCGCGACGCGCTCCCTCGGCCACGAGAAATACGGAAAGACGATTTACAACGGGCGGTACAGCCAGGTCATACCGGGTCTGAGGCTCGACATACCCGTCAGCCTTGAATCCGCGTGGGGCATGAGCTACCATTGGGCGGGCCGCGGCTACGAGGCGACGATAGACAAGCCCGGTTGGCTTGCGGTGGCGCTCGAGCTGATGACCGTGACGCGCGACAATCAGACCGTGGCCCACTTCCACGACACCTACGACCATCTGCTCGCAATCGGGGATGACCCCTGCCACAGCGAAGTCCTGATAGACAGCGTCATCATGAATGAAAACAAAGGCGAAATGAAGGACTCTATATCGACCTGCGAATGGCAGAGCCCCGACCTCTTTTGGACGTCCATGGAAGCCGAGATGTATACGGCCGCTACCGGTATAGAAGTCACGGAGGAAGAGATAAACGACGCGGCGGAGCGTTCGAAACTGCTGATGCGCGCCATCACGATGAGAAACTTCGGCCGCGACCGCGAGATGGAAGTAAACGCGGTATTTCCGACGCTGCAATATCCGGACCCGCGGGGTGAGACGGTGACCTGGGATGATTGGAACGATTTTGTGGATCTCTATTATAAGAAACGCGGTTGGGATATCGCGACCGGATGGCCTACGCGCGAGACATGGGAACGCTACGGACTCAAGGACGTTGCGGACGACATGGCGGCGATAGGCAAGCTTCCCGCGTAAACGCGGCGCTCAGAGAGAGGGAGGACTATGGATATTAAGGGATTGCGCTATTTTATAGCCGCGGCGGAACGCCTGAACTTCACGGTGGCCGCAAAGGAATGCTATATCACGCAGACAGCCATGAGCCTGCATATCAACAAGATGGAAACGGAGCTCGGGTTCCGTTTGTTCGAGCGGAACAAGCGCGTCGTGGAACTTACGGACGCGGGTCGCGATTTCCTCGGTTACGCGTATACGATGGTCGATGATTATACCGCCGCGGTGCAGCACAGCATGAATATAGCCGTCGGGGTGGACGGCGTCCTGAGCGTCATTCTGCCCGGTTATATGGAGGGGTTCATCTTTATGGACCGGTTCAAGAAATTCCGCGAGGAGTATCCTGCGGTGAAACTGAATCTCGTGGTCGAGTCCCAGGGCAGGATCGTGAGCTTTTTGAAAAAGAAACGCGTGGACATCGGTATCGGTCTCCCCTATGAGATGCAGGCCGACCCGGATATTCAGGTAATAACGATGCGCGAGGACCCGGCGATAGTCCTCTGCAGCAGGAATCACCCCTTTGCGTCGAGAGGGACGCCGGTCAAGGCGGGCGAACTCGAAAAAGAGACGTTCGTGATGACCATGTACGCCAACACGCCGAACGCTACGAGCTCGATCCGCAAGAAATGGCAGCGGTCCGGCTTCAGTTTCAACGACTATATTTCCGTAAAAAATATGGACGAGATGCTGCTGTTTATCGAGCTGGGGCGCGGTATCGGCATTTTTCCCGCGTTTGTGCGCGAGTACCTCGGCAAACTCACGCTCGGTATCGCGGAAGTCGATGTGGCATACCGCGGCAAGCCGCCGATGACCGCCACGGCAATCGGTTATATGAAAGAGAACGACAATCCGGTGAGGGACCATTTCATCGGCATTTTCACCGGTAAGTAATAACACGCGCCATGTTTATCAAACACTGCAGAGACGGTTGATAATTCCCGATTCCGCTATGCTGTCATGGCATACCTGTTCATGACAGCATACCGGTATTTTTGATAGTATTACTTCATTCAATCATTACAAATATAGAGGAGGCACATTATGGGTAGCGAACGTTATTTTTCACTTTCCGGCAAACCCGCTGAGGTGACCATGCCGGGCATTCCCGCGGAAGCCAAGAAAGTCTCGACGCAGATTGATGACAGCATCGTTTCCGGGACCCTGTTTAATCAGGTCGGTTGGTACACGAAGCCTTTCGACGCCGCCGGCCTGTTCAAGCACGAATCCGACGAGCTGCTCATCTTTGCGGGCGGGGATATAGAAGACCCCGAAAACCTGAACGCGGAGATAGAGCTTCAGCTTGAGAACGACGTGCTGACGATAGACAAGACGGGCGTCGTCTTCGTACCGGGCGGCTGCGCCCACGGCAATCTCAAAATTAAACGCATGGATCGCCCCGTATTCTACGCCGTTTGCCATATGAATACGGGCGCCTACGAGTGGACGCCCACTGAGGTTACCGCGGAAAAAGGGACGTACGCGGGTAATTTTGTGGATGGCTATAAACCGGTGAGCGGCAAGCTTCCCGAGGCTCCCGAAGGCTTCCTGCAGCTGCTTATCTGGCTTGACGGCGAGAAAGCGCCCGGCGCCCCCTATATGGAACTCGTCTGGTTCAAGTCCGTCAATGAAACGGGTCCCGCGCCGCACGCGCACGACTTTGATGAACTGATTGGCTTTATCGGTTCCGACCCCGAAGATCCCGAAAATTTGAACGCGGAAGTTACGCTCGATATTGCGGGCGACATCGTCCATGTGCAGAACAGCTGCATTGCCTTCTGCCCCGAGGGGACGATACACAGCCCCATCACCGTCCCGGCCTTAGAGCGCCCGATCTACCACTTCTCGATAGGCAACGGCGGCGATTATGTGCGGGAGGGCAACAAAGGAAACTCCAATATATATAAGCCAGAATAGACAACAATAGATTTCAAATTAATTATTATATGCCCGAAGCGTTTTGCGTGCAGCAAGGCGCACCGGAATGAGGGGAGCGCGGCGTACTTCGTCGTACGTAAGCGACCCGAATGAGGAGCAACGCAGCTGCGCACAAAACGGGCGGGCACACAGGAGGTGAGCTTATGAATAATTACCCACACGTCTTCCAGCCGATTCAGGTTGGTCCGATGACGCTGAAAAACCGCATCCAATGGTCGCCCATCGTATCAAACCACTGCGGCGTCGAGGACGGTTTCGTTACGCCTGAGATGCTTGAATTTACGGGTTCGCAGGCGCGGTCCGGCGCGGCGCTTATTACGATAGGCTCTACGCCGATAGACTTTGACCGCGGACGCGATTTCTACGCCTGCCTTTCGGTCACGAAGCCCGAAGACGAGGGCGGTCT
>JAITEX010000172.1 GCA_031281765.1 Eubacteriales Family XIII. Incertae Sedis bacterium
CGCCCGGAGCTTTTACAAAAGCGGAACATGGTGAAAGCCCTTTTCAGGCCGTTTCCCGCATACATCCCCGTTTTGATCCAGTGGTACGCTATCCCGTCGATATTCTCTTCCTGAAAATCAGTATCCACTTGAGGATTCACCCTTCTCAAGTGCGAGTAGTCTCCGGCGAAGATATGTACTTCATGCCCCATCCCTATCCATTCCTTTGCGAAGTAGTAAGGCCGGAATTCCATACCCATCTCAGGAGATCCCGCATAATGGTTTATCAGTACTATCCTCATGTGTGTTTCACCATAGCCGCGACGGTTTGCCCCATTATCTTTACGTCATTTCGAAAGCGGAATGTTTTCAGGTAATCCAAATTATACTCCATTTTTCGCGGCAGTACCTCATTGATATAGGCATCCTCTCTGTCGCCGCCCTTCTTCTTATAATGCTCCATTATCTCGTTTTCGTCTTTATAGCAAATGCTTGCGGTGGAGGTAATGCCCGCCGGCATCAACAGGGTCGCGAGCATTTCGTTGCTATACCTATCAACATACTTCCGCACCTCCGGCCGAGCGCCCACAAAGCTCATATCCCCCGTTATGGTATTGAGTAATTGCGGAAGCTCGTCTATGCGGTATTTCCGGAGCGTTTTGCCAATACGCGTGATTCTCGCATCATCGTTTTCGGTGAGTAAGGGGCCCTTCCGGTCAGCATTCTTTTCCATGGTCCTGAATTTATAAATCAGGAAATCTTTGTTTCCCGTCGTCACCCTGCTCTGCCGGTAAAAAACAGGGCCGCGGGAATCTATTTTAATCATACCGGCCAGCACGATAAAAACCGGAGAAAAAATCAAGAGCAACACGAACGCCGCGGTTATATCAAAAACCCGCTTCGCGATGAGGCTGGCTCGTTTCCTCTTGAGTATATCATAATATTCCCGCACCTCACCGTTGTGAAACTGTGAGGGTAGTTCATCCCACTTTGGAAGCATATCAGCAGTAATCCCCCAGAATATGTCCCGCTTCTTCAATGATATACGCCACCTGCTCCTCCGAAAGCCTGCTGTACAACGGCAAGGTGATTTCATTGCGGTAGAAGTCATAAGCGTGAGGGTAGTCTTCGATGTGAAAGCCCATATTTTTATAGGCGGTCAGCATCGGCAGCGGTTTATAATGGACATTTGCAGCGATGCCCCTTTCACCAAGCCGAACGATAATCTCATTTCTTGTCTCCTCGGATATGCTCCCTACCCGCAAAACATAGAGATGCCCGCTTGAGCGATGTGTTTCGCTCTGGTGAGACAACACCTGCACGTCAAATTTCTTGAATGCCTTATCATATTCTGAGATGACCTGATGCCTTCTCTTCAGCATATCCGGATACCGCTTTAGCTGCGCCAACCCGATGCTGCTTTGAATATCGGTCATATTACACTTATAGGCAGGGAAGAGAATATCGTATTCCCACGAACCGCCTTTGCTCTTTTCAAAAGCATCCTTCGTCTGCCCATGAAGAGAGAGATTCATGAACTGCTGATACGCCCATTGGCCATCCATGCCCGCAAGGCTTTTCCATGTTACCGCTCCGCCTTCGGCTGTCGTAAGGTTCTTGACCGCGTGGAAAGAAAAACAGGTGAAATCGGCCCACTGCCCCGATTGTTTATTGTCTTTTATCGCGCCAAACCCGTGGGCGGAATCGGCCACTACAACCGGCCGGTAAAATTTTTCCTGAACTTCATTTGCCGGTCGGTATTTACCCTTGTTCCGCTCCAGCACGTCGCTTATTGCATTATAATCACAAAGCACGCCGCCGAAATCCACCGGTATGATCGCCTTCGTTTTTCCGGTGATTTTGGAATCCAACCGGTGGTAATCCATCTCGTGACTGTCTTTGCCGCAGTCAACCATTACCGGCCTTGCGCCCACATGGCAGACGACGCTGCACGTGGCAGTATAGGTATAAGCCGGCACAATGACTTCATCTCCCGGGCCGATCCCGAGGAAGCGCAGGACCATTTCCATAGCGGCCGTGGCGGAACTCAGGCAAGCCATTTTTTCCGTACCGGCATATCTCGCCAATTCAGCCTCGAATTTCTTTGTCTTTGGACCGGTAGTGATCCAACCGGACTCTATGGCTTGCGCGACTTCATGTATCTCGGATACGCTCATATCCGGAGGCGAAAAAGGTATGTTCATCATAGTATGCATCATCCCTCCAACATTTCATTGTCATCCGTCTTCACATCAAAGAGCCTCATGAACAGCTCAATACAAATAAATCTCGCTACGCTTTCATGTGTCGGGTTGGTTCTCATCAGTCCCCTGATCTGTTGAACATTGAAATACTTTTGACTGCGTGGATAATCAAACAACCCGTCAAGATATTTCTGGCTGTAATTTGCGATAAAACGTTCAGTCGGCGCCTGGAAGCCCAATTTGTTCGTTCTCCACGTTACGCTATGTGGCATTTTTTCATTCATATACTCCCTTAAAATATTCTTTGTATACCCGTTTTTGATTTTCAAATCAGGGTGGATTTTCGCCGCCTCCTCCACAAACTGATAGTCGATAAACGGTACGCGGGATTCAATGGAATGAGACATATATATACGGTCATCCCATCTCAGGATATGCGTGAGTTGCGTCTTGCAAATCTCATTGTTGACGAGCTCTTTTAAATTCCGGGGAAATAGCAATCGTTTGATACCCTCATAATTCAAGGTACTCAAAACAGCTTTTGTATAATACTTCCGCGCAACATTTTTCTTCTTCCTGTTTCGTATCAATGGGATGTTGAAATATAAGAAGTACATCAGCAGTTGCCGTATTGTTAATTTCGAATTTCGCGCAGCGAGGCGATACTCACGCAACATCTTCCGCCATTGGAGTTTCTTGAATAAATCAAAGAAGTGAAACGCATAGTAGCGTTCGTAGCCGAACAGATTCTCATCTCCGCCCTGACCATTCAGGCATACTTTGAATCCCCTCCGGCCGACCTCCTTTATCACTTCATTTGCTCCCAGTAGCGGAAACGAGCACCAACCGTCCGTATGCCATACGAGTTTTTCAAAACTCTCTTCGATGTTCGTCACATCAGGATATACAAAATTCTCCGTTGTTCCGCTGTTTTGGTTCACCACATGCGCGAACATTGATTCGTCATTTTCGGGAGAATCCCGGTAGCAAGAGGTAAAGGTGTTGATGCCGGCCGGCGACTTCCCCTGCATACGTATAAAGCGGCCCATCTCCGTCACCATAGCCGAAGAATCAAGTCCGCCGGACAGAAGCGCCGCCACCGGCACATCGCTTCTCATTCGCCACGCGCAGGCTCGGGAAAACTCCCGCCCGATATCGTGTACCGTTTCCGGATTTTTTGATTGGAACGATATGTTAAGAGACCAGTACGGTTCGACTTTTATATCGAATCCCTTATCTGCCGGACACGTCGATGTTGCGGGTCTTTGCAGTATCAGGTTGCTTGCCGGAGGAAGCATCAGGACATCCTTCAAGAATGTCCGCTCACTGTAATCCGTAATCCCGTAAACAAGCGCTGCCGACAATGTTTCCTCGTCCATGATTCTTGGAATCCGGCTATCGCAGATAATCTGCTTCAATTCGGAGGCGAAAACAAAATGCTCATCATCCCTATAATAGTACAATGGTTTGGCGCCTAAGCGATCCCGCGATAAAAACAATGTCTCTTGTGTTTGATCCCAGAGTGCGAATGCCCACATGCCGTTGAATCGTTTTACGCATTCTTCACCCCATTCCAAATATGATGCGATAATCACTTCCGTATCCGAGGCGGTGATAAAATGATACCCCTTTTCTTTGAGTTCATTTCTGATTTCAATATAGTTATAAATTTCTCCGTTAAACACGAGAGAAATGCGTCCGTCTGCGGAGACCATCGGTTGATGCCCTGCCGCGCTCAGGTCAAGAATACTCAACCTTCTGTGCGCCAATCCCAGATAAAACTCATTCGTTTCCGGAAAATCAGCGATGTGAGTTTGCTCCGAAAGATCCGGTATCGTATCATCGCCGCGGGCAAACAGTGCTTTATGCGGCGAGAAAAGAAGATACCCTTCATCGTCGGGGCCTCTATGTTTTGCCGTATTATTCATACGCTCCAATAAGTGCGGCGAAAAGCCGCGCCTCTCAAAAATACCGGTAATTCCACACATTATACCTTCTCCTAAATACCTGTTTTCCCTTACATACCTTTTTGCGCTTAAATACCCTTTAGCGCTATTTCCTACTATTGCCGACCCGTTTTTCTCATTCGGCATGAGCGCCATCGTCCTTTTCCTTCATTGTCTCGACATAAGGCGTTTTCACCTTATACGTATCGCACACCTTCGCGATCTCTTCCTTGATTTCCGGTGAGTTCGCTGCGGCGGCGGCAACCAGCGTGTCCAATTTTGCGAAAAAACCTGAGCTGTCAAGGTCCGCCGGTTTCTCGACAAATATCAGGTCGTTGTCGGTGCTGACAAGGTCGTCCGACGCCATAAGCAGTTCCTCGTAGAGCTTTTCGCCGGGGCGCAGGCCGGTGATTTTGATTTCTATATCTTTGTTCGGCGTCAGACCCTTCAGTTTTATAAGGTTCTCCGCGAGTTCGTAGATGCGCACGGGCTCGCCCATATCGAGGACGAAGAGTTCGCCCTGATCTTCGAGCGTCCCGGCCCGCAGGACAAGGGACACGGCCTCCGGTATCGTCATAAAGAAGCGCGTCACTTCCTTATGCGTCACGGTGACGGGCCCGCCCTCCTCTATCTGCCTGAGAAAGAGCGGTATGACAGAACCGTTGCTGCCGAGCACATTGCCGAAGCGCACGGCCACAAAACGGGTGCTTGAATTTTTGTTTATCGACTGGACGATCATCTCGCAGATACGCTTTGTCGCGCCCATGACATTGGTCGGGCGGACCGCCTTGTCCGTCGAAATCAGAATGAAATGCGCTACGCCGTATTTGTCCGCAAGCCGCGCAAGCGTAAGGGTTCCGAGGCAGTTGTTCTTCACGGCCTCACAGGGCGAGTCCTCCATCAGCGGGACGTGCTTGTGCGCGGCCGCGTGATAGATGATGTCCGGCTGATATTTTCCGAGAATATCATCCATGCCCGCTTCGTCGCATACGGACGTGACCAAGGCCACGATGCCGGCGTCCGGATACCGTCGCATAAGCTCGGTTGAGACATCGTACAGCGTGTTCTCATAAATATCGAGCATAATGAGCCGGCCCGGCTTATTCGCCATGATCTGCCGGCAGAGCTCGGAGCCGATACTGCCACCGGCTCCGGTGACCACTACCGTTTTGCCGCTTACGAATGAGCGGATGCTTTTGTTTTGTATCTCGATAATATTGCGTCCGAGCAGGTCCTCGTAATTCACTTCGCGGACCGACGAAGTGATTGACGTCGTTGCCTTTGTCATATAGTGGGGCAGTATCTTGACCGCTGCGTTGGTCTTGTTCGCTATAGCGATGATCTCCCTGATTTCCGCCGAAGACGTGGCCGGCATCGCGATAATTATTCCCTCCACGCCTAATTTATCGACAAGCCGCGGAATATCATGCCGGTCGCCTTCTATTCTAATGCCCTGAATATACTTACCCCTCTTTTCGGGGTTGTCATCGACGAAGGCGACAACCTTATAGGGCGCGCGGCTTTTGGCAAACTCCGCGATAAGCAGGGAACCCGCCGACCCGGCGCCGACGATAAGTACGCGCTTCGGGGAAACCGCCGCGTGCCCGCGCCTGAGTATATGGCGGTAGAAGCGGACGAAAATCCGCGAAGCCGCGATAAGCAGGAACAGGATGATCCACTCAAAAAGGTAGTAGCTGCGCGGCATCGGTATGAGAAAGATAATGCGGTATATCATATAAACCGCTTCTATCACCAGTGACGCGCCAAACGACGCGACCAATTCGCTCATGCCCGCGAAACTCCATACCCTGTTATAGAGCCTGAAGGCCGCGAGAATAATAATGGCTATCGTTATATCGATCGGCAGACAAAAGACCGCCCGGTCGAAATAGACGGGGTCAACGGTAAAAATACCGAAGCGCAAGACGAGCGGCATCAATGCGCTGAACGCCACAATGCACGCGTCGACAAACCCTATTATGATATATTGCAGTACTCTTGACTTCAATCCCTACCTTACCTCACTCAGCGTTTTAAATTCTGCCAAAAGATATTTTACCATACGTGGCCGTAATTATGAGGGCTTGTTCCGAACGGGCCGGAAAAATACGGGAGCGACGCCGACGGCGAAAAGCAGCATATAGGGGAACCTGACAAAATCGATGTTCACCTCAAACAGCGAATAGAGGAAGAATGAGGCCACGCACAGGAGGGCGAAAAGGGAGGCCGCATCCGCCGCCGTGCGTGAAAACGCGCGCTTCAGGGCGGCGCCGACCGCGCATAGCTCGAAGAGCAGGTATGCAAGCCCCGCGCCGATGCCGCAGCTATACGCATAGGTCAGCGCTATATTGTGGGTATCTAACATTTCCTCCCCGTTATAATAGAGCGGGTTCGCAATCGGGTCCACGCCCCACAGGGCAAGCCTTCCGAATGCTTCGCGCCAGATTTCGGCGCGCCCCGATGAGATGGTGTTGAAGAAAGCGAACCAATCCGTCCGGCCGTCCGGCGCGAGATTCGCGCCGCGCAGTTTCACTATCATAACGATGCCCGCCGTACTGAGCGCGGCGAAAAGCAGCGCGACCGCAATTATGGCCGCGCGGCGGTGTGAGCCGCGGCGCTTCCGCATGAGTTGCCTGGTACCGGCTATTATTCCGAGCAAAACCACGGCCGACGCGGCAAACAACGCGGTCCGGCTCTCCGTCAGCAGCAGAACTCCGGCGCACAGAACCGAGAGGGGAATCGCGGCAACGCGCCAACGGACGGTATCACAACTGATGAGGAACACCCCGCACATGACGGCGCCGGCCATAAGCGCGCCCATGTTGTTCGGATTTGCGGTCAAACCGACATATCGCGCCGCCGGGTCCCCGGAGAACAACCGCCATGTTTCCGGCGGGATCTTGCATAATGAGAGCAACGCAAAGCACGCGACAGCCGCAAGCATCACGCGCGACAGCCGGGTTATTATCAGCTTATAGATGTCAGAGCGAATCCAGATATAATACAGGCCTATCATAAGAACGGACACGAGGATATTCGGGCGCATCCCCACGTAGAGCCGGTGCATAAAAGACGCGATAATAGCCCACGCCGCGAAGGCTATATAGAGTGAGAGCAGGGGGATATTGACGGACACCTTCCGCAGGCGCGCGCCCGGCCTTCCCGCGACGGAAACGGTCAAAAGCGCCAGAAGCGCAAAAGCGAAAAGTATCCATGCCGTCTTCATCCTCGAAAACGGGGTGAAGTCACTCACGTAAATTGAAGAACGGAAAATCGGGATTGCCACGATTCCGATGCTCAGTATATAAGAAATAAACGTACGCGCTTTATGCGTTACGGCAGTGTGCCTTTTCATTCCTCAATAGTATGCGGAACCGGCAAGTATGTCAAGGCATCCCGCCTCGCGCCGGCAGGCTCTCTGCGAAATATAGTATAATGAAAGACAACGTACCGATGAGCGGAGCGAAATCTGTGGGGAAAACGATAGCATAATGCGTAAAAAGAATATTTTTATTTCAATACTGGTAGTGTGTCTCTTGTCGGCCTCGATTCCCGGCGCGGCATATGGAGAGGAAACGGAAACCGGTACGGGCGCCGTCGATCTCGCGGAAATCGATGTTGCTTCTCCTGATACCGGAGAGCCCGGTACGAGCGCCGTCGATTCCGGAGAAATCAGCGTGGCGGCCGTCGATGCCAAAAGGAATACGCCGCTCACCGCCGGTGCGGAAGAGGACGTCCCCCGTGCGACTGCCCCCGCAGCGACCGGCGCGCTTGCGGCCGCTCCCGTAGATGCGGATGCCGACGAAACCCTGCCGCCTCCCGCCGAACTGCTCCAGACGACGGTTTCCGGGCTTCCCGAAAAAATTACGCATCGGGCGAGAGTATCCATTTTCCTGAGCGCGACCGTGACCCCGGCGTACGGCAGGACGGCCGAACTCCAGATGTACCAAAAGGACACGTGGGTCACAAAACAGACCGTTACCCTTGCAAGCGACGAAAGCGCGACGCTTTCCCTGAAGCTGACCGATGACTGGTGGACGCTTCCCTCGTCGAGTTGGCGCGTGGCGCTTCCGGCAACCGAAACGGCGACCGATTATACGAGCCCGACCATTGCGGTCACCTCGACCAAGTATTATCAAAACCCGTCCCAATATGTACAAATAAAAAACAACATCTCCTTGAGTGGCGGGGACTACAATTTATATGTGGGCTATATGGGCCTGAAGGTGCTGAAGGTCAATCAGTATTTTCGTATCGGCAATAAATACTGGCCCCGGTACACGGCCACGACAAAGAAAAAGGTGAAGAATTTTCAGAAGAAGAAAAAGCTGAAAGCCACGGGCGTGGTCGACGAAAAGACGTGGCTCAAGATGGGGTTTTCAAAGGAGTCGTGGTATAGTCTCGGCGCCTACGTATCGCCGCTGCGCGTGGATCTGTCGAGCACGCAGTCGGCGCATATAGAGGCCATGATTGCGCGCGCCTATGACTATCTCGGCGCCTATTATGTGGTGGGCGCATCCGGAACACCTTCACAGGGCGCCGATTGCTCGGGTCTCGTGATGCAGGCGCTCTACGCCGCCGGCGTCAGCCTTGAGCCGATAAGCGCCGTGCGCCATTCAAAGAGCGGCTACGAGTATGAGTCGCGGAATATATGGGCGAGCAAGAAACTGAAAACCGTTGCGTACGCGGACCGGAAGCGCGGCGACTTGATCTTCTATCAGAACCGTCGCGGCGTGGTAAACCATGTGGCCATCTACCTCGGCAGTAATAAGGTGATTGAATCCTGGCCGAACAAGGTCGTTGTTCAGCCGGTCAAAAATAGCCATCGCAGCAATATCAAAGGAGTGAAGCGCGTCTTCAATTAGATTTGTATCCCGCCGGGATTGAGGTCGATCATGCCTACACTTAAAAAACCGATACTCATGTTGTCAAACCGGAAGTTCCTGCTCTGCACCCTCTCTTTCCTCGTGGCCTGTGCGCTTATCACCGCTTTCATCACCGAATGGCGGGCGCGGGCGGCGGGCGCGGGTGAGGCGCTCAATTTCCTTATTTACGATATTCGCCCCTTCCTTATCGAAGCGGCCGTACTTTTTCTTCTGATGCTGTTCGTCTCGGCTCTTATCGGCGACGCGCTTATCGGCTCCGCCGTGGTGTTCGGCGCCTTCGTCGTCATGAGCTTCATCCACGTGACCAAGATGGCCGCGCGCAACGAACCCTTCCTGCCGGTGGACTTTACCTTCATTCTCAGCTTCGGCGATATGAGTTCGATGACAAAACCGATGGATAACGCAAAACAAATCATACTGATTGCCGTCGTCCTCGTCGTCTGCGTCGGCGCTTCCGTCCTGCTGCGCCGCTTCGGCGTCACGCAAATCGGCTTCCGCAAGCTGCCGCGCCTGCGCGCGGCAGCCGGCGTCATCTCACTCGCGCTGCTGCTTATCATATCGTTCAGCTTCGTCTATCCGCGCGACGCGCGCGCGTTCGAGGAAAAGCTCATGGGCGTGGACTTCAACGACTGGGACCAGAGCGTGAATTACAAGGAAAACGGATTCATTATCGGCTTCCTGTATAATATGGCAAAGGTGCGCATGGACGAGCCTTCCGGCTATAGCGGGGAGCGCATCGCGGCCATCGTGGCAAAATACGAGCGGCGCGCCGGGGCAGAAAACGCGGGCCGGACTGATCCCTCGGACTCGGACATGAATATCGTCTATATAATGAACGAATC
>JAITEX010000101.1 GCA_031281765.1 Eubacteriales Family XIII. Incertae Sedis bacterium
AAGCTTGACAGTGTGAACATGATGTACGCCTTCCCCGAGGTGGCCTTAGATGAGGGTTACGCCATCGGGACCTTCCAGGCCAAGGTGAAAACGAAGGACATCGAGAAGCTCGCGATGGCGATTGCCGACGAGCAGACCACGGGTACGTGGATAAAGGTCGGCGGCAGTTCGGACGAGAAGAACAAGATTTTCGGCGCAAAGGTCGTTTCTATCTATGAGGTCCCGGACGCCGCTTCCGATTATATGGCGGACGAACCGCCGATGTACCTCATCCAGGTTGCGTTCCCCGTCCACAATTTCGGGACCAGCATCCCGATGATGCTCTCAACGGTCTTCGGCAACATCTCCGCTTCGGGCATGCTGAAATGGATCGACTGCGCGTTCCCGAAGAGCTATGTGGAGCAGTTCAAAGGCCCGCAGTTTGGCGTACAGGGCTTGCGCGACGTGCTGAACGTCCCCGACAGGCCTCTGCTGAACGCGATGATAAAGCCGAATATCGGCTGGACGCCGGACGAGGGCGCGCAGATATTCTACGACACGGCCCGCGGCGGCGTTGACGTCATCAAGGACGATGAGCTGATGCCGGCCGACGAGGACTTCTGCCCGCTGAAAGAGCGCGTCACGAAGTTCATGGCGATGGAAAAGAAGGCGTTTGAGGAGACGGGTGAGCATACGCTCTATGCGACAAACATCACGGACGACATCGCGAAGATTCGCGATAACGCGCTGAGAGCCATCGAATACGGCACGAACTGCCTGATGATCAACGCGTATACGGCAGGCTTCAGCGCGCTGAAGATGCTCGCGGACGACCCCGACATCAATGTGCCTATCCTTGCGCATATCGATTTCGTGGGCGCGATGGCCGGCAGCACATACACGGGCATATCCGCGCCGCTGCTCATCGGCAAACTCGTGCGCCTGTCGGGCGGCGATTTCCAGATCAATGGCCATCCGTGGGGCAAATTCCCCGTGCCGGGCAAACTGTTCTACCGCTCATTCAAATTCTTCACGCAGCCGTGGTGGAATATCAAGCCGATGATGTACGCGGCTTCGGGCGGCACGACGCAGCTTGCGGTGCCCCATATCATCAAGGCCGCGGGCACGGATGTCATTCTTGCCGCGGGCGGCGCCGTCCACGGGCATCCGGACGGAAGCTTCGCGGGCGCCCGTTCGATGCGTCAGGCGATCGACGCGACGATAAACGGCCTCTCGCTGCCGGAAGCGGCGCAGAAATATGAGGAGCTCGGCCGTATGGTCGCCTTCCTTGACCCGGACATCCTGAAGAACTTTGACCTGATGAACTGATGGCTATGTACGACACTATTGTATTTGTCGATTTTGATGGAACCGTAACGTCGGAGGAGACGCTTGCGGGCTCGCTTCGGCATATGGATCCGCCGCCGGAGGGCGCGGAGGAGATAGAGCGCAAACTTGCTACGGGCGAATTGACACTGAAAGAAGCGGTGACTTCCGTCTTTTCGTCCGTGCGGTCGGACCGGGTTGGCGAATTTACGCGCTATATCAACTCCGTGCCGTTCCGGAAGGGATTCGATGCGTTCTTGGACACGCTCGGTTCGCGCGGCATCCCCGTCGTCATCGTGAGCGGCGGCCTCGATATTATGGTGGAGGAGAAACTCGCGCCGTACCGGGATAAGCTGGCGGACATCTGGGACGTCAAGGTCGACCTCTCCGGCGCGTATTTCCGCCTTGTCGCGGAGCCGGAGGGGGAATTGGAGCTTATCGACAAGGTTGCTATTATGGACAAATACGCGTACCGGCGCGCCATCTGCGTCGGCGACGGATATACGGACATACTGATGGCACAGAAAGCGGATGTGGTATATGCGAGAGACGAACTGGCAAACTACCTCGACGCCCACGACATGCCATATCGCAAATGGGGGGATTTTTACGATATAGTGAAAGATATTGAAAACAATAGCGATTGAAGTATGGCTCCGAAATATGATATAGTACCGTATAATAGAATGATTATTCTGTCTATTTGAGTGGAGAAACATATGCGTGAAGTCGAGCGAAAACTGAGGGTTGGACCGGCGGAACAGGAACGTATCACCGATTTTTGTGAGCGGGAAGGGTTCGCAGCTTTGGGCGAGACCGCGCAAACGGACTGCTATCTCACGTTGCCAAACCGCAATATCTATCAGGAGGATATGGCGCTGAGGCTGCGCACCGAACGGCTGCGCGATAGGGAACATACTATACTGACGTTCAAAGGGAAGGGGCGCGACGCGTCATTTCACGACAGGACGGAAATCGAGACGGGCGTAGAGGACGGCGAGGCACTTGCCGGAATCCTGCGCTCGCTTGATTTTAGAGAGGTCTTAACGGTCAGGAAGAAAAGGAAGTCTTACGCAAAGGGCCCCGTCACGGTTTCGCTTGACGAAGTGGAGGGGCTCGGCTGTTTCGTTGAAGTGGAATACGCGGCAGCGGATACGGAGGCCGGCAAGGAAGAAGCGGTCACCGTCATCGACGGGCTGATTGGGAGGATGGGCATTGAATCGGCGGTGAACGAGCCGAAGAACTATCTGCAGCTCCTTGTCGCGAAGGAAGGTAGCGGAGGGCATATATGATGGAGAAACGATTGGTAATTGCCTATGATATGGGTACGACGGGCAATAAGGCGTGTCTGTACTCACTGCGGGCCGGCGGCATCGAAAAGATTGCCGAGAAACAGGTTAAGTACGGAGTGTCAATCAGGCCCGGCGGAGGCGTGGAGCAGGACCCGGAGGAACTCTGGGGGAGCATTCGCGGAATCAGCAAAGCCTTGCTCGCGGAAACCGGGACACGGCCCGAAGATATTGCGATGCTTTCATTCTGCACACAGATGCAGGCCGTCGTGCTCGTGGACAAGAACGGGAAGGTGCTGCGCCCCATCATGAACTATATGGACGAAAGGGCCGCAAGCCAGTTTGAGAAATTCAATGAGGGGCCGGTTAAAATCGATGGCCTGAATGCCGTCAAACACTTTGCGGCGATTCGGGAAAACGGGATCACGGCCGCCAGCGCGAAAGACCCCGTCTATAAATACGGCTGGGTGCGCGAAAACGAGCCGGAAATTTTCGCGCAGGTGTATAAATATTTAGACGTCGGCGGGTGGGTGCTGCATCGCTGTACCGGAAGGTATGTGACCACCGAGGACGTCGCGTTCACCGCGCTCGTCTACGATGCCCGCAAGCATCAATGGAGCGAAAAGCTCTGCCATATGCACAAGATCGAGATGGGGCATCTCCCTGAAATCATAGGTTCCACGGAATGCGCCGGAAACCTTACGGAAGAAGCCGCGGCGGATCTCGGCCTTACGACGGACTGTAAGGTGATTGGCGGCGGCGGCGACGTCGCTATGATTGCGCTCGGCGCCGGTTGCACGAAGTTGGGTGACACGCTGGTCTATGTCGGGACTTCGGGTTGGGTAACGACCTGCGTCGACAAGCTCGGCATCGACCTGACCAACAGTATCGGCTCGACGGTCGGCGCGCAACAGGGCATCTATCTGTATTTCGCTGAAATGGAACTCGCGGGAAAAAACATCGAGTGGGCGAGGGACCAGGTCATGCTCGATGGGGAAGATGTCTATAAAACGAAGGAGTTGTCCGACGAGGATGTGATGAAGAGAATCGGCGAGATAGCCGGCAGTTCTCCCCCCGGCGCGGGCGGCGTCATCTTCATGCCGTATCTGCTCGGCAACCGGTGTCCTTTCGAGGACGTTTACTGCCGCGCGTCGTTCTATAATATCAGCCTGATGAGCACGAAGGCGGATTTGATGCGCAGCGTTATTGAGGGCATAGCCTATCATATGTACTGGATGTTAGAGCTGATTGAAAAGCAGAAGCCGATGAACAGCATACTGCGGATCATCGGCGGAGGAGCAAAATCAGACCTCCTCTGCCAGACCCTCGCCGATTTGAGCGGCCACACGGTGGAACGGACCAAAGAGCCGCAGAACGCGGGCGTCCTCGGCGCGGGCATCCTCGCCGCCAACCACTTCGCGTATCTCGATTCGCTTGAAGACGCGAGACGCTTCGCCCAGGTCGGGGATGTCTTCGTGCCGAATCCTGAAACGAGGGAGCAATATATGAAGAACTACGGCATATATAAGCAGTGGCCGGCACAGAACAAAAAGAATTTCAGATTTTTGAATAGACACAGATAAAGACGGTGGTTATAACATGGATATAATAGCAGCAAAAGAGCAGGTGATCCGCGCGGGGCGCGAGCTTGTGGCAAAGGGGCTCGTGGCGCGTACGTGGGGCAATGTGAGTTGCCGCGCGGATGGGGACAGGTTTGCGATTACGCCGAGCGGCATCGGCTATGAACGGCTGACGGCCGATTTGATCGTGGCGGTGGACGTGAGGGACGGATCCTATCAGGGTGATGTCGCCCCTTCGTCCGAGCACAAGATGCACGCGGCGATCTACAGCGCCCGTCCGGATGTGGACTTCATTATCCACACGCATCAAACCTATGCGACGTGTATGAGCATAGCGGGCCCCGAAAGGCTTGCGCCGACGGCGGAAGAGACGGAGCGCCTTGGCGGCCCGATCGGCATCGCGGACTACGCTTTCCCCGGCACGGGCAAACTGAAGGATAACGTGGCAAAGGCGATTGCGGAGAAGGGCGGCGTCGTGCTTATGAAGCGCCACGGCGTGATTGCGGTCGGCGATAACCCCGATACGGCGTTCGCCCGCGCCACGCTGCTCGAAGAGGTGGCGAAGCGGGAGATGCCGGGAATCGCCTATGCCGCGGGCGCGCCCGCGGCGTCGGCTTCGCGTCCGGCCGGCGAGGACGGGCGGAACGGTTCCGGGGCCGATGAGCGCATCGCCCCCTATGCGGAGGCAATCTTCGCGCGCCGCGCCGATGTCTCACAGATAGTGCTTTTGGATACGCCGTCTACGGCAGCGGTAATGGACGGGAGACGCAAAGTCCCCGCGCTGATAGACGACTACGCGTTCATTGTCGGGCCGGACGCAAAGGTGGCTGAGCCGGTTCCGGAAAAAGCCGCCGCCGCTCTCGGGGACCGGTCCGCGGTCTTTGCCCGGGGTCTCGGAGCGCTCTGCTGCGCGGCGGAGCGTTCCGACGCGGAAGCCATCATGATGCTTATCGAAAAAAATGTGATGTCTCTGCGCGCCGCCGGGCAGTACGGTACGGCGCGGCCGATACCGTATTGGGAACGGCTGCTGCTGCGGAAAGTATACGTATCGAAATATTCGAAGAAGAAATAGCAAGCATATTTTAGTATCTGAAAGGAGGAGAGAACGATGCAACAGCGGGATGAATACAAGGTATACGGCTATCGCTGGGTGGTGTTGGCGCTCTATGTCGCCGTCGCAACCATGATTCAAATCATGTGGGCCACCTTTTTCGCCATTACCATTGAGGCGGGTGACTATTACGGCTTTGCAGAGGGTGACGCGGAATCGGCAATCAGCCTCTTTTCTATTATCTTCATGATTGGCATGATTGTGATTTCCGTGCCGTCTTTTGCGCTGTTCGAAAAGTGGGGCTACAAAAAAGCCGTCGGCTTCGGCGTGTTGCTGATGGCAATCGGAGCGGTGGTGCGCGGCATCTTCGGGCATAATTATACGATTGTCCTGATCTGCACCATCATCTTCGCCATTGCGCAGCCCTTTATCCTGAATGCGGTCGGCCTTGTCGCGGGCAAGTGGTTTCCGGCGAAGGAGCGCGCTACGGCGAACGGTCTTGGCCTGCTTTCAAACTATGTCGGCATTATGATAGGCCTGATTGTCGTGCCGCTTATTCTCGCCGGAGGGACGGACATCAAGGGCATGCTGATGATTCTCGGCATTGTCTGCGCGGTGTTTTCCGTATTGTTCTTCATATTCACAAAAGAGGCGCCGCCGACGCCGCCCTGCGCGGAAGAGGATTATGTTCGCGAACACTTTCTCAGCGGTATGAAGCAGCTGTTCCGGAAAAAGGACTTTATCAAAATACTGCTCGCGTTCTTCCTGACGCTCGGCGTGTTCAACGTGTTCTTCACGCTTATCGAGCCGATCATTCAATCCATAGGCGGCGCCGGGATCGATTCCGTGCAGGTCGGCATTATCGGCGTCATTATGCTGATCATGGCTATCGTCGGCAGCGTCGTCATTCCGCTG
>JAITEX010000189.1 GCA_031281765.1 Eubacteriales Family XIII. Incertae Sedis bacterium
TCGACGGGCAATGTCTACGGCGAAAAGATAGCGACCATACCCGCGGGTATTACGGGCTACTTTGAGCGTATAATGGAATGGGCCGACAGGAACCGCACGATGAAGGTCCGCACGAACGCTGATACGCCGGCGGACGCGAAGCAGGCCCGCAAGTTCGGCGCGGAGGGCATCGGCCTCTGCCGTACGGAGCATATGTTCTTCGAGGCGGACCGCATAGCGGCCATCCGCGAGATGATCGTGTCGAAGACGGCCGAGCAACGCAAGGCCGCCCTCGCGAAGATACTGCCGATGCAGCGTGGCGATTTTGAAGCCATCTATGAGGCTATGGACGCGCTGCCCGTGACGATTCGCCTGCTCGACCCGCCGCTGCACGAGTTCCTGCCGACGGAAGAGGGCGATATAGCCGCGCTCGCGCAGGAAATGAATATGTCCGTTCAGGACTTGAAAGATGTCATCTCATCCCTGCATGAGTTCAACCCGATGATGGGGCACCGCGGCTGCCGCCTCGATGTCACCTATCCGGAAATCGGCGAGATGCAGACGCGCGCCATTATAGAGGCTGCTATCAACGTAAAGAAAAAGCATCCGGATTGGGACCTCGTACCCGAAATCATGATTCCGCTTGTCGGCGCGAAGAAAGAGCTGCAGTACGTGAAGAGCATCGTGACGCAGACCGCCGACGCAATCATCGCGGAAGCCGGCATCGACCTGAAATACTTAGTCGGTACGATGATAGAGATACCGCGCGCGGCCGTGACCGCCGACGAAATCGCGGAGGAAGCGGAATTCTTCTCCTTTGGGACGAACGACCTGACGCAGATGACCTTCGGCTTCAGCCGCGACGACGCGGGCGCCTTCCTCGACTCGTACTACGAGAAGAAGATATACGAAAATGACCCGTTTGCGCGTCTCGATCAGGATGGCGTCGGCAAGCTCATCACGACGGCCGTAGAGCTCGGACGCCGGACGCGCCCGGACATCAAGCTCGGCGTCTGTGGAGAGCACGGCGGCGACCCCTCATCGGTGGACTTTTTCTACCGCGCAGGCCTCGCCTACGTCTCCTGCTCACCGTTCCGCGTGCCCATCGCGCGCCTCGCGGCCGCCCAGTCCGCCATCAATGCGAGCAAATAGGCGCGTGTCAAAGGACGTATAGTTTGACACAAATGTCCCGCAGTTACGTCAAATCGTTAAGTTGACACATTAAGTTGTGCAGCAAGCCCCGTCCCGCCGGTTCCGGCAGGGCGGGGCTTTTGTTTACGACTCACAACGAACTGAGAATATAATTCTTCGAAAGAAATATATAAACTGTATTGACATATGTTTCCTATGGTGATATATTACTGTACATGAAAATTTGTACTGAGAGGATCGCCATAGGAATAGTTGACGCAGACGCGGATTATGCGGCGGCTCTCGCGCGAGCGCTCGCCGGATACATGGCGGCCGCATCGATTTGGGTAGCGGATATGCCGGGAGCGCTTTGCGGGGCCGGCGTTGAGACGCCCAACGCGGATGTAGTGCTCGTCGACGCCGCCCTGCTTGACGGAGCGCGGGGGGAAGGGAGCGCGGCAAGCCGCATGATTGCGCTGTGTGACGGGGACCGGGACGCGCCGCCGGCCGGGTTCGCCGCGGTGGACAAGTACGCGGGCGTTGCGAATATCATTTCGGCTATACGTATCCGTTTTGCGGAAAGCAGCGGCCGGCCGGCTCCCGCGGTGGGCGGCGACATCGGTGAGGGGCGTACGGAGGTCTATTCATTTTTCAGCGCGGCGGGCGGCGCGGGAACGTCGAGTATCGCTTACGCGTCGGCGTGCGAGCTTTCGAAATACCGGGGACGGCGCACCTGCTATATCAGTCTCGAACCGTATGAAGCGGCAGCGTTTGCGCCCGCTTATCAGCCCGCAGCCGGGCCGGAACAGGGCAATGACGCCCGGGGACGCGGCGCGGCGTTTGAATATGAAGAGGCTCGGGGGCACGAACCGATTCGCGGATACGGCGCCGAAGCCTACCTCTATTATTATCTCAAAGAGGATGAGAAGCGGCTCCCGCGCCTTCTCGAAGCCGTGACCGAAACGGACCGGTACGGGGTGATACGTTTCCGCCCGTCCCCTGCGGAAAACAAACTCCGGGAATTGGCCGAGTCCGAATTTCTGCGTTTCCTCGATCACCTTGCCGCGGCGCTCTACTTAGACTGCGTTGTCGTGGACCGCGGCGTCGGTATCGGGAATATCTTTGCCGACCAACGTTTGGTGTATGTGAAAAAGGACGGCTCGGTCAAGGCGCCGAAACTGCCGGAAGGCGTTTTAACCGTGCGGAATATGTGCGGCGATGACCCGGAACACGCGCCCGGCGACATACTCATACCCGCTGATGACGCGGATTTTCACCGGACGGAAAACGGGGTGGAAATCAGCTTGACGAATGTGTTCGGACGCGGGGTCAAGGAAATCGTAGACAGGCTGCTCGGCGCGGAGAGAGCGGAGCCGGAACGCGAGGACTGATATGAGCAAATCCGACGCGCGAAAAAGGGATGTGTCTGCGGATATGAAAGAAGCGGTACGGCGGCTTACGGATGAAACGCGCGCGCGTATCCGGTCGCTGCCCAATGGGGGAATCATCGGCGATGACGCGGAAATACGCGCGTACATTGAGGAGCGGATCCTCACCGGCAGCGAATACGAACGCCTGACCGTGAGGGAAAAGATACGCGCGGCCGATACGGTGTTCAGCAAGACGCGAAAGAAGCTCGGCATACTCCAACCCTTTGCGGACGATACCTCCGTATCCGAAATAATGGTGAACGGCCCGCGCGATATATTTATTGAAAAGGGCGGGCAGGTCATGCGCGCTGACGCCGCCTTCGATGACGCGGAAGAGCTTGAAGAGGTGATACGCCGCATTGCCGCGGATATTCACCGGGAGATAAACGAATTATCGCCCATACTCGACGCGCGGCTTGCGGACGGCAGCAGGGTAAACGCCGTGTACAAGAATGTGGCGTTGAACGGCCCGATTCTGACGATCCGGAAATTCCCCGAATCGCGTATCACGATGAAGGAACTGCTCGGGTTCGGGACGCTGACGGAGGAAGCGGCGGCTTTTCTCGTAACGTTAGTGAAGGCCGCGTACAACATATTTATCAGCGGGGGCACGAGCTCGGGAAAGACGACCTTTTTGAACGCGCTCTCAAACTTTATCCCGAAGCATGAGCGCATCGTGACGATAGAGGATTCCGCGGAGCTTCAGATAGTCGAAATCGAAAATATCGTGAAGCTCGAATGCCGCAGCGCCAATGCGCAGGACAAGGGCGGCGTGGATATGACGCAGCTGATACGCGCGAGCCTCAGAATGCGCCCTGACAGAATCATCGTCGGCGAGGTGCGGGGCGTCGAGGTATTGGATATGATACAGGCGATGAACACAGGCCATGCGGGTTCGCTCAGCACCGGCCACGCAAACTCCCCGTCCGGTATGCTGTATCGCCTCGAAGCCATGTTCCTGCAGGCGGCGGACTATCCGATAGCCGCGATACGCCGGCAGATCACCGAGGGTATAGACATTATCGTACATCTCGGCCGCGTGCAGGGAGGCCGCCGCCTCGTACTCGAAATATCAGAGATAGCGGGCATGGACGGCGGGGAAATCAATCTGAATAAGCTCTTTGATTTTTCGCCGGAGCGCGGGCTGTTCCGTACGGAGAACCCGCTTTTGGA
>JAITEX010000048.1 GCA_031281765.1 Eubacteriales Family XIII. Incertae Sedis bacterium
AACCCGTTGATGCGCGAGATGATTTGAGCCGCGTCCTTGCCGAGCCCGTTCAGTATGACGCGCAGGGGTATATGCCGGCTCTTGTTCGCGTTGTTCACGATACCTATCGCGCCCTCCGCAGCCGCAAAGGATTCGTGGCCGGCGAGAAAAGCAAAGCACTTTGTTTCATCGCGCAGCAGCATGGCCGCGAGATTGCCGTGGCCGATGCCGACCTTACGGTCCTCCGCCACGGAGCCCGGAATGCAGAACGCCTGCAGGCCGATACCGATGGCTTCGGCCGCGGCCGCCGCCTTCCGGCAGTCCTTTTTCAGCGCTATCGCGGCCCCGAGCGTATAAGCCCAGCCCGCGTTCTCAAACGCGATGGGCTGTACGCCCCTGACTATATCGCGCGGCGAAAAGCCCACATTCAGGCAAAGCCGCTCCGCCTCGTCCAGATTATCAATGCCGTATTCGGCGCACACCGCTTCAATCCGGTCTATTCTTCTTTCATAGCTTTCAAAGTTAGCCACCCTCATCCTCCTCGCTATTCTTCTCTTGGATCGATATACTTAACCGCCCCGTCCGCTTCGTCAAACCTGCCGTAGTTCCCCGTCGCGGCTTTCAGCGCCGCCGCCGGGTCCTCGCCCCGCTTGACTGCCTGCATAAACTTGCCCATATGCACAAATTCATAGCCGATAACGAGGTCATTTTTATCAAGCGCAAGCCGGGTCACATAGCCCTCGGCCATTTCGAGATAGCGCACACCTTTCGACCTCGTGCCATACATGGTCCCTATCTGGCTGCGCAACCCCTTGCCGAGGTCCTCGAGCCCCGCGCCGATGGGCAGCCCGCCCTCGGAAAACGCCGTCTGTGAACGCCCGTAGGCTATCTGCAGGAAAAGCTCCCGCATCGCCACATTTATTGCGTCGCAGACGAGGTCAGTATTCAGCGCCTCGAGAATGGTCTTCCCCTGCAGTATCTCGGCCGCCATCGCCGCGGAATGCGTCATGCCGCTGCAGCCGATCGTCTCGATAAGCGCCTCCTCTATTATGCCGTCCTTCACATTCAACGTCAGCTTGCACGCGCCCTGCTGCGGCGCGCACCAACCGACCCCGTGCGTCAGTCCGCTAATATCCGTAATTTCTTTGGCCTGCACCCAACGCCCTTCTTCGGGAATCGGCGCCGGCCCGTGGTCCGCGCCCTTTGCGACGCAGGACATCCCTTCCACTTCCGCGCTATATATCATGCTTACCTCCTTGCCTGTCTATACATAATCCCATTATACCACCAACAGGAAGCACGGATTTATAAATTCTGTGCCTGCTGTTGATGAAATCGATTCGGCGGGGATTATGATTGCTGTTTATTTTACCGGGGGTGGGGGGATGGTGTCGTAGTTTTTGTAACTCCACGGGAAAAAACCAAAAAATGACCTGACAAATTCTCGTTTTGGGAGTATAATAAGTATAGAAACGCCGTCTGACTAGTAAGCGCCGTTCATCGGGGCGACTCTGAAAAGAGTGGGTCGGACGGTTTTATTTTAGCAAGTCTATAAATGCAATTTCTTTCTTCGATATATACGCATAATAGTCCTGCCAATTTTTCTTGTTATTCACCTTACGCGACAGTATGCCAACACAATAGTCGGCTAGTTGAAGTAGATTGTCTTTATGTGACTCTTCAGATTTATATTTCTTAATTTTTGTGCCCTCAGGGTCATTGAGTTCACGCTTTAAATACTTTCGTAAATTAGTTTGAAAGGCTTTGGAGCCACTTTTGTCTATGATAAGAGTAGCTGATTCAAGATATGGGAAGCTGCTCACAAGCGTAATACCACAAAGGTAATTGTACAACTTGGGTCCGCCGGATTTTAGTTCCGTTGGCATCTTATCAGAAAATTTATTGATGGCTACAGCTATGTACTGAAAGTCAAATGGTTTTATCGCGTCCAGAAACCGCCTACGAATTCTATCCGAATTTTCATTGAAGTGGAACTCATAATTTTGCGCATATCCAATTTCATTTCGTAATTGCGAAATACGTTCGCTGCATTGTTGCGCTTTACTATTGTCATTAAAAAGCACAAGCCCACAGATAAAGTATGGCGATGTCCCGGGGGATGGCCTTATTCCAGTATTCCCTGATTCGTCTAATAATACAATCATAATGGTGTTTTATCATTCTTGCTTTTCATTGTCTATCGGATTCGGATTTGCGTACATATGTCTCGTATAGAATATTTTAACATAATAAATCAAGGATTACTATGCTCACGCATTTTTTATTTTCAAACAATATAAAAAACACACGGCGACTCTCATCTTCCGCATCCATAAGCAAGTGATAATGCAACCAACACAATTCGCTACGCAACGCGTAGTGATTCGAGAATACCTATGCTGCGAATGTGCGACGTCGGCGCTATTCGTCGCCGGTGAGGCCGCCGATGGTAATGTCGCGGGAAACGGCGTAGCTGCCGTCCTTTTCGGTGGTGACTACGCAGCGCAGGACATAATGGCCGCTGCGGCGCGCTTTTTCGAGGCCGTGCACATAGTCCGTGACGGAGTCAAGGCTGCCTTCATTGAGCGCCGTGCCGTCCGCCGCGAGCAGCTCCCATTCGCCGAGGGTGTCGCCGGACCTCAGCCCGTCCATTTCGATATGCCGGGGGTTGATATGGCCACAGTCGCAGTCTCCCGTCAGCGCGATGTCGTAGGCGGGCGGCGCGAGGACGGCGTAGGCGATGGCGGCGGCTACGGCCGCCCCCGCTGTCCCCGCTGCCGCCGGCCCTGCCGAATGCGTCAGGGCGGTAAAGATATTCTTGCCGATAAGCGCCGCGCCCTTTATCTTCGCTCCGGTGGCGGCTATGCCGCCGCCCGCCTGCAGCGCCGTCTGGACGCTGAGCGCGGAGAAGAGGG
>JAITEX010000050.1 GCA_031281765.1 Eubacteriales Family XIII. Incertae Sedis bacterium
AAACTGATGTCAAATTCAAGTTTCATATGCAATTATTGTACCACATTAGCACAATGAAACCATGACCGCATCCATAAATTTTACGACTTATATCAGGTATTGGGCGAGAGCCTCATAGACTAAGTTCTCTACATTTACGCTATTTCTCATCTATATAATCATTTTATCATTAGCGGTCCCTCTTGCGTTACATCGTGTTTTCGTTGCGGGCGATGATGTCGTTTTGCAGGTCGCGTCCGAGTTCGACAAAGTAGGCGGAGTAGCCCGCGATACGCACGACGAGGTCACGGTAGTCGCCCGGGTTTTCCTGCGCCTTGCGCAGGGTTTCCGTATTCACTACATTATACTGGACTTCAAGGCCCCCGCTGCCAAAATACGATTTCGTCACATCGCGCAGTTTGTCGATGCCCGTTTGGTTGCTGAGTACGGACGGATGCATGCGCAAATTCAGCGCGATGCCGCCGAGATAGTGGTGATGGTCGTAGCAGACCGACGAGGTGAAGACCGCAAGCGGGCCGTTCTTGTCCCTGCCCTGCGCCGGCGACGCGGCGTCCGCAATCGGTTCGGGGTACTTGCGCCCATCCGGCGTCCCCCACGTCTTATAGCCCTGGGCCACATGGTCGGACGCGCCGTACAGGCCGGACTTATAGACCTTCGAACGCGTACTGTAACAATCCCCGCACACCTCATAGTAGAGGTCACAGACAAATGTCATCTCCTCGTCCGCGTACGGGTCGCCGTTGCCGAAGTGCGGGACTTCCGCAAGGATCTGCTGGCGCAGCTCCTCATAGCCATCCCAGTTCGCCGCGACTGCGTCGAGCAGGTCTCTGGCGGAGACAAGCCGCTTGTCGAAAACCATGTATTTGATAGTGGTCAGCGCGTCCGCCACGGTCGCGAGGCCTGTCGCCGTGCCGCCGTAGCTGTTGTACTTCGCGCCGCCCTGCACGCAGTCCCTGCCCTTTTCCATGCACCCCTCTATCGACAGGGAAAGCACGGCCTGCGTCGCGTAATACTGCGTGATATATTCGGCGTAATTATTTACGGAGACGAACATATCGAAGATATAGTGCGCCATTTTTTTCAGCGCGCCGCGCACCTCGTCCATCGACTGCATATCGTACAGATAGCCCGTGTGCAAGTCCGCCTGCTCACCGTTCAGCGGGTTGACGCCGTTGTTTATGGCCATATTCAGGACGCTGCCCCACCAGATGCTCGCGTGCGGCGGGAAAGCGCCGTTCGGCATCGGATAGTCCGTGCCGCAGCCGACGATCTCCTGGCAGCCGATAATGCCGTAGTCGCGGGCGTCGCGCAGCTCGAAACCGAGCTCCTCCATCAGGCTCGGCACTATCACCTCATCGTTCTGGAAGAGCGGCAGCCCTCCGACGAGCTTCGAGGTCTCTAAGGCGCAGTCCCAGAGCTTATCGGGAGAATTTTTGTTGATGCGCAGGGAAATTGTCGGGTCATGCAGCTTTAGCCGGCCGACCGTTTCAAGCACCATATAGGTGACGGGGTTCGTCGCGTCTTCGCCCGTATCCGGGTCAACGCCGCCTAAGGTCGTATGTTGATACGTATTCCCTATCCCCGTGGTATTCACGAGTTTCGCGGGGCCCGCCCCGTAATAGCAGTTCGCCTTCAGGAAAAAGGCGTCGCAGATCTCCTGCGCTTCGTCCATGGTCAGCGTCCCAGCCTCCAGGTCTTTTTTCAGGAACGGCCAGGTATATTGGTCGAAACGCCCGAGCGCCGGCCCCGGTATCACCGACTCTATCTGGATAAGCGCCTGGTACATCATCGTCAGCTGTACGGCTTCCCAAAAATTCCGCGCGGGGTTTTCGCTGATATGGTCGAGCCCGTCCGCCATTTTCAGCAGCTCCGCCTTCCGTTCCGGTTCCGGCCAGTCCGCCGCCTTTTCGCGGCAGGCCTGCGCGTAGCGTTTTACGAGCGTTATGGCCGCGTCGCACGCGATGACCACGGACTGATAGAACATATACCGATCCATGTCTTCGCCCATCGTCTTCCCGCGATGCTCATCGAGAAAATCCTGGGCCTGCGTCCGGATTGCCGCATAGCCGGTGTTGATGACTTTCTCATAACCAGCGACGAGATGCCCCGCCGGCAGAGAAGCTAAGCCTATCCCTCCCGGGACATAACTGCTCACGCCGAGCCGCGCAAGCTCATCGTAAAACTCGGGTTTCCACGCGTCCGCAACCCTGCCGACGCGATGGTCGTCCCAGTAGGGACGGACCTTCTTGAACGCCTCATAGTCATCGGGGTGAATCGTCTGCCTCAGTTCCTCCCCGTCGGGATTGTGATAGAGGCCGTCATCGCGGATCTCCCAGAATCCCGCGCCGACAAACTCCAGTATCCAATCGTCCGGAATCCACTCGGGATAGGCGGCGCAACTGAACTGGTGCGCCCCCTTGCTGCCGACGATGATTTCCGTATCGCCGATGTAGAGGCCTATCCGCTCGCACAGCTCCTTCAGGCACAGCGGGCGCTTGATGATGGGTACGACGTGTTCGTATCTCTTGTCGGCTTCCGTCATAATAACGGCGCGCTGCGCTTCGTATCTGAGCACCCTGTCCCTGATTTGCTCGCGCAGCTCCGTGATCCGCTTTGTCGCGGGCCTGAATTCATACATGCTACAGTCTCCTTCTCTCCCTCTCCTACATCGCGAGTTCCGTCCTGCGGATCAAGTCCTCCTGCCCGTCAGGATGCAGCTCCACGAAATACGCCGAAAATCCCGCGACACGCACCACGAGGTCCCGGTATTCCTCCGGGTTTCTCTGCGCCGCGCGCAGCGTCTCCGCGCTGATAACATTGATTTGCAGTTCCATGCCGCCTTGCTCGAAGTAGACGCGAATCAACTGTGAAAGCTTTTCGATGCCCTCATCGCCGCGCAGCGCGGTCGGGTGGAACTTCAGGTTCATCAGCGTCCCGTTCGGGAAGTCCGTCTGTTTGATGGCGGCGACCGATGAGATGACGGCGGTCGGCCCGTTTTTGTCCATCGCCTGCAGCGGCGCGATGCCGTCAGCGAGCGGGGTCCCCGCGAGCCGCCCGTCCGGCGTCGCCTGCGTGACGTAGCCGAAGGTGACATTCGTCGTCACGGGATAGAGCCCCGCGCTGTACCTGCCGCGCGGCCCCGTATGGCTATTGACCGCGTCCGCAAAGACCTTCGCCGCCCACGCCGCGTGCCTGTCGCATTCGGGAAGCGCGTTGCCGTAATGCGGCGCTTCATAGAGGATGTAATTCCGCAGATCCTCATATCCCTCCCAGTTTGCCGTCAGCGCTTCCTGCATCTCAGCCCCCGTGCATATATGCCGGTCGAATACACAGTGTTGTATCATATTCAGGCTATCCGCGACATTGCCGATACCGACGCCGCTCGTCCCCGTGGAATTGTACTTTGCGCCGCCCCGCAGCACGTCCTTCCCGGACTCCATACAGCCCTCCATCGTCGCGGAGACGATGGGCAGCGGCATAAGCTCGCGCGCCACGTACTCAAAGGCGTTCGTGTTCATGATATGGTAATCCACCATCAGCTCCACCTGAGCCCGGAACGCATCCTTCACCTGCTCGAAAGACGTCATATCCCGCAGGTATCCCGTCGGCGCGCCCACGCGCGTGCGCGGCGTCCCCTCCGGCGCGTACATAAAGGCGCCTAACATCGGAACGGGCGTATAGCCGTCGTTTATGGCGAGCAGCAACGCATTCGCAAGGTTCAGATAGCTCTCGCTGCCGCTGCCGCCGCAGGCCGGCCATTCCGTGCCGCAACCCGAGGGTTCCACACAACCGATAAGGCAGTAGTTCCGCGCGTCCTCAAGCGACAGGCCGCGCCCCATAAGCGCCGGTATAATAACGTCGTCGTTCTCGAACGTCGGTACGCCGCCGGAAATTTTCGTCGTCTCTATGGCCGCCTCCCACAGCTCTTTCGGCGTCCCCTTGTGTACGCGCAGCGCCTGAGGCGGGTCGTGCAGGACGAGGCGCGCCATCGCCTGCAGCATCATATAGCTGACGGGGTTTGTCGCGTCGCTGCCGTCCGGGCGCACGCCGCCGAGCGTCATCAGCTGGGAGGTCGTATAGCCGGGGTTCGACCGCGTGGCTTCATAGCTCCACGGCTTGTTCATCTCCGCAACCTTCAGATAGAACAGGTCGAGTATCTCCTGGGCGTATGCGGGAGTAATGAGTCCGCTCCGGACATCGGCTTCATAGAAATCGCCGAGGTACTGATCCACGCGCCCGAAACTGATTCCATGCATATTCGCGTCGAGGCAGAGCACGGTCTGATACATAAACAGGCACTGCACAGCCTCATAGAACGTGCGCGCGGGGTGCTCGACCGTATGGTTCAGCCCCTCCGCCATCATCTCCAGTTCCTTCTTGCGCGCCTCGTCCGTTTCCGCGGCCGCCAGTTCCGCGGCTAAGGCGGCATAGCGTTTCGTCAAGATGATGGCTGCGTCACAAACGATCTGTACGGCGCGGTAGAAATTATACTGTTCAATGCCGCTTCCCGGCATGCCCCGCGCTACCAACTCCTCGTTCTTCTCCTGTGCCTCACGCCGTATCGCCGCAAACCCTTTGCGGAGCGCCTTCTCATATCCCGCCACAAAATGGCCGATGGGCGACGGCGCGTTGCCGGATCTCGAGTATATCGTCACGCCGTTGCCCGCTACGGGAAGATATTCGTCTATGATATTCGCGTCGAACTTCGCGCTCAGGCACTCCTTCAGCCAGAAATCGACGGTGGCCAGGATAGAGCCCCTGTCGTCCTCCGCGAGGATATAGGGGTCGATTTCCCGCGTGGAGATAAAGCGGCTTTCGGTTTCACGCTTCAGCCAGTCGGCGGAGTTTTCGGGATAGAGAGCGGCCGCGCGGTATTTCGCCGACTGCGCGCCGACCACGACTTCGCCCTCGTCAATGCGGACGGGAATATGCTCGCAGATGTGCAGGAGAGCCCGCGCCCGCTTTGTAATGCCCGTCATATCGGGGTGTTCCGTGTAGAATTCTGTAATAAGGCGGTACCGCGCCGTGCATATCTCCGGCTTCGTCGCGCGGTATTTCTCGCGCATCCTCCGGACGCGTTCAGTCACCGGAACCTGTATATAGGCCATGTCACTACCTCTTTTATAAATCGATGATTTCGCCCGGTATCAATGAAACCAATTTTTTCGCCTCGGACGACAAGCTGTTTGTCCGCCACGCGATGACGACATTGTTTTTATCGCCGTAGCCCGTCAGCGAAATATATTTGACGCTTTCCGCTCCGGAGGACGTGAACCTGCCGCAGATGGAAAGGCCCCGGTTTGTCAGCAGGCGGTGCTGCAGGGTTTCGAAATTCGGGACGAATTCGATGCCTTTCGGCCTGAAGCCCATTCTTTCGCATCGCTCTATGGTGACGCGCCGGTCCTCCTCGTCCCCGAGTATCGGCACCCGGTAAAACACCTCGTCCGACAGGCGGTCAATCTGCGGCTCGTCGTATACGGCGAGCGGGTGCTCGACCGACATGGCGAGAAACAGCTTGAACGGGGAAACTATTTTGTAGGAGATACGTTTCAGGGAAACTAAGCCGAATTCCTGCATAATAGCGAGGTCTGTTTCCCCGAACTCCAATTCCCCTCTGATTTCGTGAAAGTCCCCGAGCGACTCGATAAGCACGACATCGGGATACTTCTCTTCGTAGGCGCGGATATATTTTTTCACGGCGTCGAAATCGGGATTGGCGTCATAGGTCGACGACTCTATGATGCGCAGCGTCCGCGCCGGCGCCGTAGTAAGGCGCTTCGCGGTCTCTATCGTCTTGTCGATATTCGCGTACAGCGGTTCAAGCGTGGAGTAGAGGTATTCGCCCTCGGGCGTCAAGCGGATTCCTTGATTGTTGCGAAAAAAGACGCGCAGACCTACCCCCTCCTCAAACCGCTGCAATGTCTTGCTGAGAGCGGGCTGAGAGATGAACATCGCGTCGGCAGCCTTCGAGAGGTTCTGATAACGCGCGATGGTCAGGAACGCTTCAATTTGCAAAAAAGTAATGTTGTACATATACACGAGCGGACGTTGGCGCTTGCATCGATGCGCTTACTTCGATTCCGCTATAGTGATATTATACTTCATTTTCATTTATAGTGCGCCAAGCTGTATTCGTACATCTCTTTTTCAAAGGCGTACCATATTTCGGGCCGCAGCGCGGACCCCCGCAGCATCACGCCGGCGCCGGGATTTGCCTGCGCGCCGTACTCGTCGACGATGGCGCGGGCATAGCTCCGGGCAAGCTCTTCCGTCGCTTTCGGGTCGTACAGTACGCGCAGGTCCATCTGATATTCCGACGTGACCCTGTCCCCGTACTGTGTGAGGATGGCCTTGATATCATTGATCGACTGTATCTCAAGCCCGTCCGCGCCGATGTCCTCTACGAGGAAATGAATCAGCGTATCCACGCGGCCGCAGTTGTGAAAGACCACCTTGACGCCCGTATCCTGCACCGCCTTGACAAAGCGTTTCGTCGGTTCAAGGAGCAGCCTCGTGATGATCTTGTGCGAGAAGAACGGCCCGTTCTGCGTGCCCCAATCGTCATTGTAGATGATGAAATCGAGGTCGTATATTTCATGCAGGCGGTTGAACATTTCTGTTTTGTGATCCGCGACCCGCTCGAAAAACTCCCGGCAGTCGTCGGGGCTTTGAGCCAGGTCAAGCAGGCCCTGCGTCATGCCTTCCAGTATATGCAGGCGTTCAAAGATGCCGTTCGTAAACCAGGCGACCGTTGCGCGCCCGGGGTCCTTCATACGGGCGAATTCATCGGCGCCGGCTCGCCAATCCCACGCGTCATAATCGGGCCATACCACCTCTTCGCGCCATTTCGTCACTTCGCTGAGCACATCCCCGAGAGGGGCGCTGCTGCCCTGCTCCGCGGTGTATTTGTAGGTCACGCCAAACCAGTCTTTCCCGTCCGCTGTGACGTTTGCCGGCATATCGCCGTAGGCGAACGGCGGTATGTACTGCACGGCGTCGCCGAGATTCGGCATATAGGCCGGCTTTTTATGCTCAAGCGCGAGCATCAGGTTTTCCTTGCGCGTAAGGGGCAGCGCCCGGTCCGCCGCGGGATAGTCTATCGGGATCGTCGGGACGGCAATAATATCATTATTCGCAAAATCTGAAACGTTGCTCATGCGTATCTCCCTCGCTTGATTACGGGGCGCGGCGGAAGCGCCGCGCCCCGCAATTCATGGTGTTCTCAGCCGACGCCGTAGGTGCTGTCGATCTTCGCGAAGTATTCTTTATAGGTATCCTTCGTCACCATCTGGTTTTCGGCGGCCCAGATCGTGCACTTATCCTTCGGGTCGCGTTCGGCTTCCCACAGCGTTTCCGGGGTCGCCCTGCCGTCAACCATAGCAATCAGGCCTACGGCTCCGGGTACGCAATACGCGTAGTCCGAAATAGCCAGACAGGATTTCCACGCGCCGTCATAGCCGTTGTTCCACTCATCCTGCAGGATGATGCTGCCGACATCCGAAATCAGGAAGTCCGCGTCGCGTCCGAGGGCTTCGGCCGCGCGGGCGGCGCCCTGAGCATAGTTCTCAAGGCAGCTCGAAACGAGCCATTTCTTGATTTTGCTGTTTGCCGTTACGGTCTGAGACGACAAATCATAGCCGACTTCCGCGCTGACCGTACCGCCCGTCAGCCCGTCGACGACAAATACGTTATCTTCGTTATCCGGAAATTCCTTCAGGAAGGCGTCGGTAATGCCGTTCGTACGCGCCTGCAGGTCGGGGGATACGGAGAAGTCGATATTCAGCAGCCCTATGGTAGAGGTGTCGACATCTTCTCCCCAATACGCCTTGTAATTATCGACGAGCCATTGCCCGGTGGCATAGCCGGCGTCGTACTGCTTCATGCCGACGGTCGGCCTGATGCAGCTGCCGTTCGCGTCGAAGAACGCCGTGTACATATTCATGTACGGGATGCCGGACTTATCGAGGGCTTCCATGAGGCGGTCCTGGAACTGCGGGTCCGTATCGAGGAAGAAACCGTCAACGTCTCCGCGGTCTATCAGGGTCTGCAGGTTCTGCATATAGGTTTCCGGGCTTTCATTTCCGCTCATGCGCGTGATGCTGAAATTGTACGCCTTGCCGGTGACCTCGAACGCGGCGAATGTCGCGTCGACGAGCGCGCTCTCATCGTAATACGCATAGACGAAATTGTACGGATCACGCGCGAAATGATCGACATCATCCGTAACATATCCGACCGTATCCGATTTTTCCGTATCGACGACCATCTCCTTCTCGGGCTCCTTCTCATTGTCCTTTGAACAAGCGCCGAGCGCAAGCGTCATAGCCACAATGAGCGCGAGCGCAATTACTGCTATCTTCTTCATCTAACTCTCCTCCTTATTACGTGCAAATTCTCTTCTTCTCTTTATCTCATCTCTTTCGAGGCGTTTTCTCCGCGCCTTGCTGTTAAAGAAGTCCGCCGAAAGAGCGAAGACCAGGATGGCGCCCTGCGCTACTATCTGCCAGTAGGACGGCAGGCCGATTGCGGTCAGGCCCGCGCTGAATACCGTGATAAGCAGGATGCCGATAAAACAGCCGCCCATGCCGCCGACACCGCCGAGGAAGGATATGCCCCCGAGCACGGCCGCGGTAATTGCGTCTATCGCGCCCGTGGATGCGGCCATCGGAGACGCGTTGTGCATGCGGGCCGTCAGTATGACGCCGGCGAGCGCCGCAAGCATACCGTTGTTGACATAGAGGGCGGTGACGATGCGGGACGGGTTGATGCCGCAGAGGCGCGCGGCGCGCCGGTTGCCGCCGATCATAAATATATTACGCCCGAAATTTGTGCGGGTAAGGACAAGGCCGTAGGCTACCATAAGCACGACCATAATGACAAACGGCAGCGGGAATATCCCGAAGACGGTAGCGGACCCGAGTTTCCAGAACGACGGCACATAGGCCGGGACGGGATGATTGTCCGTCACGACGCTCACCAATCCGTTGTAGATGCCGAGGATGCCGAGCGTGCAGATAAAGCCCATAATATGGACGACGTTCACGAAGAACGCGTTGATGAAGCCGCAGCACGCCCCGAAAGCGAGGGCGGCGACGAGGGCCAGCGGCCACGGCAGCCCGGCCTGAATAGCTATGGCGCATACAATCCCGCCGAAGCAGGCTTCGGCTCCGCTCGCAAGGTCCACCTCCCCGGCAATGAGCAGCAACGCCATGCCGACCGTAATGGTCCCCGTAAAGCTCATGGCGTTCATAATGTTCTTGATATTATCGAGCGCGAGAAAGTCGTGGTTGAGGATATAAAACAACAATGAGACCGCCGCCGTAACGGCTATCAGCGCGAGGTAATTGGAGCCGAATGCGCGTTTCAAACGTGAAATATTCATGCCTTCACCTCACTCTTATTCCGGCGGGACGTCGTGACAAAATCCAGGGTGATAGCCGCGAGCAGCAGCGCGCCCGACGCGACCGTCTGCCAGTATGGCGGTATGTTCACCATCGTCATGCCATTGTTGAAGCAGCTCAGTACCATAATGCCGATAATGGCGCCGCCCATGCCGCCGGTCCCGCCGCCGAATGAGATGCCGCCGAGTATCGCGGCCGTCAGGCCCGCAAACTGGCTTGAGGTAATGCCGACGGTATTCGCGACGAGCAGCTTTGACGCGAGCAGCGTGCCCGCGAGCGCGGCGAGCGCTCCGGCGTTGATAAACAGCCCGTAGAGAACCTTCTTCGGCTTCAGGCCGCCGAGCCGCGCCGCGACCCGGTTGCCGCCGACAAGATAGACGCTGCGGCCGAACTTCGTCTTGTTCAGCAGCATGGCATAGACAATCAAAGCGATGATCGCGATAAGCACGGAGAACGGTATATACCCGAAAAGCAGCTTATTGCCGATAAACCGGAAGGTGGGGTCCTCTATCGTGACAGCCAGGCCGCTCGTAAAGATATAGCCCGCGCCTGTGGTAATGGACGCGGTGGCGAGCGTCGCGATAAAGGATTGGAATCCGAGTTCATTCACGAGAAAACCGTTGATCAGGCCTATGAACGCCCCGACCGCGACCGCCGCCACAAGAGCCGCGAACCACGGGACTCCCTGCTTCAGCAGGAGCGCGGCGACAAAGGAGCTCATCGTGCCGATGCCGCCGAGCGAGAGGTCTATCTCGCCGGCTATCATCAGCGTGCCGGCGCCTATCGTAAGCAACGACACTATCGTGATAGATTGAAGGATGTTTATGATGTTCGACGGCCGCAGGGTCCCGCCGCCCGACAGCGCCGCAAATATCACGATGAGCGCAATGAGGAAGAACAGCAGTATTGCGTTTTTTGATTTCAAAAATGTCATCATATCATTGCCCCGCCATTGCCAATTCGAGTACGTGTTCCTCGCTTGCCTCTTCGCGGCTGAGGACGCCCGTAATCTTCCCGTTAGCCATTACATATATTGTGTCGGAAATATTCAGCACCTCGGGGAGCTCGCTCGAAATCACGATGACCCCCATCCCGGACTTGGCAAAATCGCAGATGATCTGATATATTTCCGCTTTGGAACCCACGTCGATGCCCTTTGTCGGTTCATCCAATATGAGGACCTTCGTAGCCATCAGTTCATTCGTCGCCCTGCCGAGTATCACCTTCTGCTGGTTGCCGCCCGAGAGTTCCCCGACGAGTTTTCCGGTGCTCGGCGTCTTGATGTCGTACTTCTCCACCGCAATGTCGCTCAGTTTTTTCTCTTTTGCGTTGTCCAAAAAGATAAATTTCCTGATGCGGGACAGCACGGATACCGTGATATTCTGCCGGATGGAACGGGACAGCACCAGCCCTTCCTCCTTGCGGTCCTCGGGGCAGAGCGCGACGCCGCAGGCCAGAGCGCCCGAGGGATTTTTGTAGCGCGTACTCCTGCCTTCAATCACTATCTCGCCCGATTCGACCTTATCGGCGCCGAATATCGCGCGCGCGAGTTCCGTGCGGCCTGCGCCGACCAATCCCGCAAGGCCGACGATCTCGCCACTGCGCAGGGTAAGGCTTATGTCCGTCACTTTTTTCGTCGTGAGGTTTTTTACCTCGAGCACCGTGTCGCCGCGTTCCGTACATCGCGACAGCTTGTTGAAGGTATCGCCTATCTCCCGCCCGACCATGGCTTTCACAAGGGTCGGCTCGTCGGTTTCGCCCGTCTGGAAGTCCGCGACCTTTTTGCCGTCTTTCAACACGATGATCTTGTCCGTAATTTGAAATATCTCAGCCATGCGGTGGGATACGTAAATTACGATCTTGCCCTGCCGCGCGAGCTCCTTGATAAGCCTGAAGAGAATCGTTATTTCCGTATCGGCGAGGCTTGCCGTCGGTTCGTCGAAAGCGATGACGTCGGAATTGCGCCGGTAGGCGCGCATGATTTCCACCATCTGCTGCTGCGCGACGGACAGCCTGCCGACCGTCATGCGCGCGTCAAGCGGGAGCTCAAAGAGGTCGATAAGCTCCTGCGCTTCCTTCCGCAGCTTTTTATAATTGATAACGCCGAATTTATTATGCGGGAGTTCACCCGCAAAGATGTTTTCCATAACGCTCAGGGACGCGACCATCTGGCGCTCCTGATAAATCACGCTGATGCCCCCGCGAAGCGCGTCGCTCGGCACCTTGAAATTCTGAGCTTCCCCGTCAAGGAGCACTTCGCCGCTGTCCGCTTTGATGTCACCGGAGAGTATCTTCAGGAGCGTGGATTTACCGGCTCCGTTCTCTCCGAGCAGCGCGGTGATGTGGCCGCTGTCCGCACAGAATGAGACCTCTGACAGCGCCACTATACCCGGGAATGCCTTGGTGATATTACTGAACTCGAGGCGGTTTTTCACTCATGAACTCCTTTCGTTTCACTAATTGTACAACACCATCACGCAGTATCGCCATAACAATGCAATACAGGATATAACTAAAAATTCATGTCCACATCCGGCGCTAAATACGCGGCGCGAAAACCCATGTCGGGATAGACATATTCCCTGTTGTCGCGTATATAAAGCTCCCACAAACCCGCGAATTTAATGTCGTACCACGAGCCGCCCCGCTGCGGTATACGTTCGCCGTAATTCCGCAGGAAAAAGAAGTGTTCGGGGATGTCCGCGCTGACGGGAGCGAGGCCGAGTTGCAGCAGCAGCTGCGCCGGCGCGGAACCGTCCGCCGTCTTCAGTTCGCGGAGCGGCATGACCGCGTAAGCCCCGTCCGCCGCGGGATCATCTCCCGTGTACTGCGGCCGCTTTACCTCCGTGCCGAGGACGAAGCCGCCGGGCAGCGTGGTAATCTCCCGTGACGGCGTACCTTCCGAAACGCTGTCGTATTTGCAGGTTCCCGGGCTGCCCGGGCGTACCAATGCGCCGTCCTTCGCAACGGCGCGCCACAGCCCGCTGTCCGGGCCTTCGTCCACGCCGAGCGCGCTGTCATTGTCCGGTAGTATCTGAATCTCGCCGTCCACAAGGCGCAGCCCCGCTATCTGCTCCCACACATTGCCGACTAAGTCGTAGATGCCAGCGGCCGTCCCGTCATGGGACCAGTTTTCCGGCCCCGTACCCGTGAGCGTCCGCTCGGTGATGTCCGTATCGATGCGGTGGCCGCCTTGCGCAGGTATCCCCTTCGCCTGCGGGTCGTAGAAATCCGACCCTTTGTTTGTATTACCGCCGGGGCGACGCCCGCGCTTCTCGCAGAGATGGGCGACCGCGCACCACTCGGCATTCGTCAAAAG
>JAITEX010000082.1 GCA_031281765.1 Eubacteriales Family XIII. Incertae Sedis bacterium
ACCAATGAGCAGCGCAAGGCCCGCCGCCATCACGGCAAACGGCCACCATACCCCGGGAGACACGACATTGAAGCCGACCGCGAGCGCAAGCGCGCCAATCATATAGAGGGTCGCGCCGCCGATGTCCATCTTCGAAAGGATATTCTTCTGCTTTTCCACCTTTTCGGCAGGCTTCTTCGGCAGTTTCGCCAGCGTTACAAAGGCCGCAATCAGGCCGAGCAGGCCCGCAAAGGCGAATATCCACCGCCAGCTCATATAATGCGTAATAACGCCGCCGAGCAGCGGCCCCACCGCGAGGCCCGCGTAGACAGCGCCGACCGACATGCCGAGCGCCCTGCCGCGCTTATGCGCCGGCACCGTATCTACGAGGATCGCCTGGCTTGTCGCGAACATCGCGGCGGCGCCAAACGCCTGCAGTACGCGCAGCGCGATGACCATTTCGAGCGATACGGAGAAATAGGCGACGGCGTTCAGCCCGCCGAAGATAAACAGCCCGACGATAAGTATCACACGCTTGCTCGTCAAATCGGCGAGCCGACCGAGCGGCAGCATTACCACGAGTACGGATATGGTAAATGCGTTGATGATCCAGCCGAGCGACGCGGCCGAACTGCCAAACTCGATGCCGATAGCCGGTATCGCGACATTCAGGATACTACCCGCTATGGCCGGAATAAACGACGTAAGGACAATAACGAACACAACCGCGTTCACGTGCGCGGCATCACTTCCATGCTTTTCTTTCATTGGTTTATAACGTTTCCTTCACAAAATACAACGTGCTTGCCTACATTCACTATAATTAATGATAGCATAATTGAGAACATTTCGTGTCTCTGCGCGCCTCAAAATTTTTTTTTATTTACGCAGCTATGGGGAAAAGATTTTCTCTTTTCCCTCGTCACTTTAAGTGCGAGATATTTCAAGAAGGAGCGCATCTTTCATCCGCGCTTCTTTAGGTTAAGGTTTGCGAAAACGCAAATTGCAGTAGAAAAGGAAAGTTAAAGGAAAGTTATATGATTCAAAAAACAGTACAAAGAAAAGTAGCGAGGAAAACGGTCGTCGCCGTACTCGCAGCACTTACGACATTGGCATTTATTATGCCTGTTTCGGCGGCGACATCGAAAAGCACCCATGCCACAGTTGAATTTGAAGCGGGAGACCTGAGTTTGGAGAAAGCTCCTGCCTTTGACTTCGGCAAGCATAAAATCAGCCACGTACGGGAAGACTATGCCGCGTCGAATGTAAAAGAAGCCTTAGAGGTGTTTGACCTCCGCGGCGGCAATTCCGGATGGAATGTGACCGCTGCCTTGTCGAAGTTCCAAATCAGCAGCAAAGATTCCCTGTCGGGTTCGTTTGTTACGTTCAACAATCTCGCTATAGACCCGGAAAACGGCACCATCGGACCGGCCCCGGCGCAAACGGGTTCCGCCACAGAGATTCCGAGCGACGGGACTGCGGTAAAAATACTGAGCGCAGCCGCCGGAGCCGGTAACGGCGCCTGGAAAGCGACCGCGGCGGCGGACAAGACGAAACTGACGGTATTCCCGGGTACCGCGAGCGTCGGAACCCATCAGGCCACCATTTCATGGTCACTTCAGGATGCGCCATGATAGTCTACGGTTGGGAGCATGACAGTAATTGAGGAACGCTTTTTTCAGGGGAGTAACAACGTATAGGGGTAGAGATATGATACAGCGTGCCAACAGGCCTAAAACCGCGCTTACTACCTTATTGTTGATTTTCACGTTGACCTACGCAGTGTTACCGTTTACTTCGGTATCTTCGGCCACGGCATATGCCGTGGCCGAAGATGCCGGATTCTCCGTACACGCTCAGATACCGGAAAATCAAATAAACAAGAACTTGACGTATTTTGACTTGCATATGAAACCGGGAGCAAAACAAACGCTGACGGTAAGCCTTATCAACGATTCGAAGAAGCCTCTTACGGTAGATGTCGGCGCAATCAGCGCATCAACAAACCGCAACGGCATTATAGACTACCGCACGCCGGACATCAAAGACAAGACATTAAAAGTCCCCTTTTCGGAAATTTCACACGTGGTAGACGATACGGTCACCATCCCCGCAGGCGGGACGGCCGCGGCGCATATCGAAATCACGATGCCCGCCGGCGTATACGACGGCGTTGCGCTCGGCGGTATTGTCATTACGAAAAAACCGGATAAGGACAGCGCTTCCGGTTCCACGTCAAGAAAAAAACATGACAATTTTGACGTCTCCATAAAAAATGAATACAGCTATATTATCGGGGTGAAGCTGCGCGAAACGGAGGTTCCTGTTTCGCCGGATTTTGAATATGAAAAGGTGGAAGCCGGGCTCGCAAACTATAAGCTCGCCGTCATACATCATATAAGGAATAAGGAAGCCGCCATCGTAAAGGATATGCGGCTGTCCATCAAGGTATACAAGGGTAAGGAAGAAACGCCGTATATCGACTTCGAGAAAACCGTGGATATGGCGCCGAATTCCGTCATGCCGATCGGCACGGAAACGGGCCGCCGGAAATTCGACCCCGGTGATTATTTGAGCAAGGTTCGCCTCGCAATAGGCGATAAGATATGGGAGTTCGAGAAAAGCTTCACGGTGACGGAAGCGGAAGCCAAGGAGCTAAACGAGAAGTCAGTCGCGGAAACGAAGCCGGCGGATATACCCTTCTGGTTCGCGGCCATACTCATAGGAGGGGCGCTTCTCGCGTTTCTGGCATTCCTGTTGTTCATAATCTCACTTCTCCGGCGACGAAAGAACGATGATGAAGAATAACGCCGGGCACAAACGCAGCCGGCGCCGGGTAGCCGGCGCCATAGCGCTGCTATTGGTTTGCCTGAACTTCCCTCAGATTGCGTCAAGCGCTGCGCTTGACGCAAATGAGGCGGAGGTCGGCAATTTTAACGACCTGAAGACCGTTTTGACGGATAGCGCCTATAATAATATTTCCACCATATATATGGGCGGTGATATTGTGTGTGAAACGGATACCTTCTCTATCAATAAGGATCATGTTGACGTGACCATAGTCGGGCATCCGAAAGGCGAGAGCAGTACGCGCTATACCATTCAGGATAATCCCAGGTCTTATATTCATATCGGCAAAAACGGGCGCACTGTGACGCTGAAAGAGATGGACATCCGCGGGTACAATTATTACGGGACGATCAACTGTAATTGGTATACGGACACGACGTTGAAATTTGATAAGGTAAACTACCTCGGCTCACAGGCCGTTTACAACAGAATGGGCGACACGATTTTTCAGGATACGAATGTCACGATAGGGATGGTCCCTGCGGAGCCAGCGCGTTTTCCGGTTCCGCCAAATCAAGACCCTCCGCAGGAAGTAGCGGAATCTCCAAGGCTCACCTTCGGTGGCAACTGCGTGTTTACAAAAGACGACAATACTTCTTCACTGTTTTTTATGCCGGATGACGTAGAGAAGTATGTGCGGGTACTTCCCGACGCCAATGTCAGCATTATCAATAATTCGACTTCCGACACTTACGGCGATGCCTTCTATATCGATCATTCCGAAACCACTGCGCCACCACTTACAATCGGGGACAGGGCAAAGCTTTTTATCGATGTTCAGAGCGGAGTGCAACGTGCCTACGATATGCGCTTTGATTCTGTAACGGTCGGTCCGGACGCATCGCTGCGCGTGATCCAGCGCGGGGATCCCGATAAGGATAACTCCACCATCAGCATCAACAAAAGCCTAACTGTCGAAGCCGGAGCAACACTTGAAATGACCCGCGTCGCAAGCACGAAACGATATGCGCCGCTCATTCTCCTGTTCGATCCAAACGGAACTATATCTTTCAACGACCCGAAGCGCATACTTCTCTACAACCCGAGCAAGCGCATGTTCACGACGAGGTCGGGCCCTTTTACGATAACTGGATCGGTCGGCGCCATCAATGTATGGACCAGCGGAACACTTAGCGATAGTATTGACAATATGCCGAAGAATATGTGGAATAAACAGAATGGCGCGAATTTATCATTTAACGCCAAATCGGAAACGGGGCGTATTTCCGTTGGAACAAATTATGCAAGCATTTCCAATTTTAATACAAAGGAAGACTTCTACAATGCATATTTCGATAAAAATTCATTTGTTATGAATAATATGCTCATGTTAACCATGGGTCGATACACGCTCAACATAGACCCGCTGTATATCCCGAATACGACTGTTACGGGCAACGTAGGCGGCGGCTCCAACACGAACAGAGCAATACGGCTCCGGTACGCCGGCAACAACGGAAAAGCCCAAGAGGTAAACGCGTCCGTTGATTCGTACGGTGACTGGACAGCGAAATTAGTCAATGCGACTGTGGATGCCAACTTGCAAGTCTTATCTCACGGACACAGCGACTACCTGACTTTCGGAAAGCGAACGAAACCGACGAAGAATCCGGGGGAACTCTCATTTTTAAATGTGCCGGGAAACCTGGCTTTCGCTAAAACCAAGCCACCGCTGTTGAAGGCGACGGTACCGCGCGTCGATACCTCCTGGACCATTTCAATCTCTGATACGCGTACGCGGGCTAAGCGCGCCCCCTGGAAGCTAACGGCGTCTATCGGAGCGCCACTCACCGGTTCCATGGGCGGCGCTACCTACACGCTCAACGACGCCCTCGTGTTTGTGGACTCGCAGGGTCAGGCGACGCCGCTTACCAATTCCCAACTCTTAATCTATTCGAGCCCGGCGAGCGCCAACAAGCGCACGGATATAAACTGGCCTGCGGACAAGGGCATCCTGTTGCGCGTTCTACCCGGCCAGGCTATGGTCGGCGTACGCTACGAAACGACGATACGATGGACCTTGTCGAATGCGCCGTAGGGATACGTAAAACCGGTACTCCCCGCTCCGGGCAATTCCCGTTCACACTTGCAACCGACCCTGCAAATGGGGTATAATTGTATGCGAACAGTTGTTTGTGTGAACGGAAAAATATGAGTGAATTCAAGATCGTATCCGAATATAAGATGACCGGCGACCAGCCGCAGGCCGTTGAGGCGCTTACAAAAGGCGTGCTGAACGGTAAGCGTTTTCAAACCCTGCTCGGGGCTACGGGCAGCGGTAAGACCTTTACCATGGCAAACGTGGTAGAGAAAGTCCGGAAACCGACGCTTGTCATCTCGCATAATAAAACGCTCGCCGCCCAGCTCTGCGGCGAGTTCAAGGAATTTTTCCCCGAAAACGCAGTCGAGTACTTCGTCAGCTATTACGACTACTATCAGCCGGAAGCCTATGTGCCGTCTACCGATACGTATATAGAAAAGGACTCCGATATAAACGAAGAAATAGATATGCTGCGCCATTCGGCAACGGCAGCCGTGACGGAACGGCGCGACGTGATAGTCGTCGCGAGCGTCAGCTGCATCTATGGACTCGGCAGCCCGATAGACTATGAAACGCAGACCTTGTCGCTGCGTCCCGGCATGGTGAAGAATCGTCGCGATATACTGATGCGCCTCGTCGATATGCAGTATACGCGGAATGATATGGCATTTGAGCGCGGCAATTTCCGCGCGCGCGGCGACATCGTGGACATATTCCCGGCAGGCTCAGAAAGCGCGGTGCGCGTAGAGCTGTTCGGCGACGAAATAGAATCCATTAAGGACCTTGACCCGCTGACGGGAGAGATACGCGCGCAGCGAAACCACGTGGCCGTCTTTCCGGCTTCCCATTATGTCACCTCAAAAGAGAATATCGAACGCGCTGTCGGAACGATAGAGGCCGAGCTTGACGAGAGGCTCACCTATTTCAAGGACCGCGGTATGCTGCTTGAAGCCCAGCGGCTTGAACAGCGTACGCGCTACGACCTCGAAATGCTGCGCGAAATCGGGACGTGCAAGGGCATCGAGAATTATTCACGCCATATTACGGGCCTGCCGCCGGGCAGCCGGCCCTATACGCTCATCGACTATTTCCCCGACGACTTTCTGCTCATCATCGACGAGAGCCACGTGATGCTGCCCCAGCTCCGCGCGATGTACAATGGCGACCGCTCGCGAAAGACGGCTCTCGTGGACTATGGCTTCCGGCTGCCGTCCGCCTTGGACAACCGCCCCTTGAAGTACGAGGAATTCCTCAAGCTCGTCCCGCAGGCCGTCTTCGTCAGCGCCACCCCGGCGGACACTGAGCGTACGCTCAGCGGCGGCGTCAGCGCCGAGCAGATCATACGCCCGACCGGACTCGTAGACCCGCTCATCGATGTGCGTCCGACGAAGGGCCAGGTCGACGATTTGATAGGCGAAATAAACAAGGTGGCGGCCCGCGGCGAAAAGGTGCTTGTCACCACGCTGACGAAGAAGATGGCCGAGAGCCTTACGGATTACCTGAGCGGAGTCGACATCCGCGTGCGCTACCTGCATTCGGATATACAGACCTTCGAGCGCATGGAAATCATACGGGACCTTCGTTCCGGCGTCTTTGACGTTTTAGTCGGCATCAACCTGCTGCGCGAGGGCCTCGATATTCCCGAGGTGAGCCTCGTCGTTATCCTCGACGCGGACAAACAGGGCTTTCTGAGGAACGAGACCTCCCTTGTCCAGACGATAGGCCGGGCCGCGCGCAACGTGAACGGCCGCGTCCTCATGTACGCGGACGAAATCAGCCCCTCCATGCGCGCGGCCATAAGCGAGACCGACCGCCGGCGCGCTTTACAATTGAAATACAACGCCGACCACCGCATCACTCCACGGACCATCAAGAAATCCGTCCGCGAGGTGACGCGCGCCATCTTCGCCGCCGAGGAACC
>JAITEX010000153.1 GCA_031281765.1 Eubacteriales Family XIII. Incertae Sedis bacterium
ATAGAAGATGATTTGGTGGAATAACCCACTAAGCCGCCGATAACGCCGCCCGATCCCGAGACGGCGCCGGTCGCGTAGCAGTTGGTGATATCCGAACCTGTGGTGGATTCTCCTACCAAACCGCCGACGCGGCTATTGCCTGAGACGGCAGTGGTTGCGTAACAGGCGGTAATGACTGAGCTCTCCGCCATATAGCCCGCTATGCCGCCAACACCACCGGCGCCTGAGACGATGCCCGTCGTGTAGCAAGCGGTAACGGAGGATGCATAGGCATAGCTCACTAAGCCGCCAACATTGTTTTGCGTGCTTTTGACAATAGCGCCCTCAACGCCCAGATTCTTTATCTCCACACCGTTGACATAGCCGAACAAGCCGGCGTAATCGTCAGTCGTATTGATGGAAAGCCCGGTGATAGTGTGGCCTTTGCCGTCAAAATATCCTTTGAAGAATTTAATGTAGTCCGTCCCTATCGGAGCCCAGCCCTTTCCCTCGTTGAATTCCTGATTGTTCGTGCCATAGTCACTCAGGTCAATGTCGTTCTCAAGGACGTAATACACGTCCTCGTCGGCATACGGTGCGGTTCCCGCGTTCACGAACTCCGCCATCTTTGCGAGATGCGCGGCCGTGTATATGCGGTAGGGGTCGTCCTCTGTACCCGAGCCGGGGAAAAGCTCCGATAGCAGATGGGCGGGCATATCCCCCGTCTCTGTGCTTGAACCGGGGGAATGGGCCGGCGCTATTTGCAGATGAGTCGGCATATTCACCGTTTTGCCATTCAGCCCGGGCAGGGAGCCGGGTTCATAGGCCCACGGTGAGCTCGTGAATGCGGCAGGAAAGCCCGCCGCTTCCTGAAGCTCTGCGGCGGTCTTGCCAAGGCCGTCTATATCGGTTGCAACCGCATTTCCTTGACCCTCGGTTATGGGTTTATCAACGCCGTCTATCTTCACTGTCATTCCCGAGAAAGCATAATTGCCGGAAAGCGTAGCTTTCCCACCTTCGTTTTCGCCAACCACACGCCCGATATACCCGTCGGATGAACTGGCTGTGACCGATGGGTTCAAGGCGAGGCAACCGGAAATAGTAGTAGCTGCGTTTAAAGTAAAGCCTGCTAAACCGCCAACACAGTTGCTCCCCGAAACAACGCCGGTCGCGTAGCAGTCGGTAACAGAAGAAAAAAATCCTTTGTCGCTGTAACCAGCCCATCCCATCAGGCCGCCGACATAGGCGCCGGTACCCGATATGGAGCCGGTCGCATAACAGTCTGCGATGGTATAGTTGACCACGGCATAGCCTACTAAGCCGCCGACATAGTGGTTGCCTGAGACGGAAGCGGTCGTGTAGCAACCTTCAATGGTGGAGCAGGATGCCGTACCCGCAAGGCCGCCGGCGTAGTATTCTCCGCCGGAGACGAAGCCTGTCACATAACAGTCTGCGATGGCGGAGAATTCGGCGTGGCCTACTAAGCCGCCGGCGTAAGATCCGGTGTTTTTGACGGAGACGCCTTCAAGGCCCAGGTTTTTTATCTGCGCGCCATCGGCGTAACCGAACAGTCCGGCGTAAAACGTGGCCCTGTTAATGGAAAGCCCGGTGATGACGTGGCCGTCGCCGTCAAAGACGCCTTTGAAAGAGTTGCCTTCTGCTCCTATCGGCGCCCAGCCTTCACCATTATTGAACGAAGAGTTGATTGTACCGTAGGCGCTCAGGTCGAGGTCGTTCATGAGCCGGAGATATATCTTCGTGCTCGCGTTTCCGAAGACGAAGCTCTCCAACTGGCCCGCGTTTACGAGCGCGGCAACTTCGGCGAGTTGATCGGCATTGGTAAGCTGTAAGGGGGATTGCTCGGCGCCGAGGCCAAGTACGCGACCGGCTGTGGCGCGGAGCATTCGGCTCGCCGCAGGGACTGCTTCGGTAATGAAGGCGGTGATGCGCGGCGCCTCAAGGTCCGACGCGAGCGTGTAGCCCTCCTCCGGCTGCGCGATAAATACATAGAGCCCGGCGCTGCCGGGAGTATAGTCCTTCGCATTCCACGTCACGGGAACCGGAATGGTGGAGGACGAATTGTCCGCAGCTTTCACGGTTGCCTTTACTGTTTCGGGAAGCTCAGGCGCGGCGCCGCGCTGATAGCGCACGTCGTCTGCGAGCGAGTCGAAGTCCGTGATGACGCCGCCGGCAAATATGTCAGAAGAAACTTCGTCAAGAGAATCCTGAGAGACGGGGTACGCTCCATCCATATCCTCCGCATCCACAGCAATCTCTGCAAAGGCGACAGAGGACGCAGGGACATTAAACGCCGCAGCCGGAACAAGCGTCACGGCAAGCAAAAAGGCGCAAGCGCATGAAAGCAGTCTTTTCAAACTAACTCCCGGCCGCCGCGTCGCCACGCGCGCCCGCCCGTTTCTCTGGTGTATCTTATTATGGTATCTTTTACTACCGTAGTGTTGTATCATTGAAATTCCTTCCCTTTTCATTATTATTCCCTCTATATATATTTATACCCAAAAAAGCGCGGTTTCAAACATTTAGTTTCTGTTTGCCGTGCTTTTTTTGAGGGTTTGCGGGCGGAATAGAATGGCTCTCCGGTGAAGAGGACCCGATTGAACAGTTTTGTGCAATAACCGTGACGTTTGGTCACTTGTCCTCCGGGTGTCAATAAAATATCTTATATATTATAATAGAAGTCTGTGGGAACGCTAAGCCTCTCATGACTTCTTGACTGAGAAAACGTACATCTGGATCCTCAGAGCCGATAAAGCAATCAGGGAGGTGCATTATGGCAAAAATATTAGTGACCGACGGAATAGACCGGGGTGCGGCGGAAGCGCTCCGCGCGGCGGGACATGAGGTAACGGAACAATTCTTCCCCCCGGACGAACTCTGTGTCCAGGCAGGGAATTTCGATGCCATCGTCGTGCGTTCGGCGACAAAGGTGACGCGGGAAGTCCTCGACGGCGCGATGAAGGCCGGCAAGCTGTCCCTCGTGATACGCGGCGGCGTCGGGGTGGACAATATCGACGTGCCGCACGCGGAGGAGCTCGGCATCACGGTGCGGAACACGCCTGCGGCGAGCAGCAACGCGGTCGCGGAGCTTGCTATCGGGCATATGTTTGCCCTCGCGCGCTATATCTATATATCGAATGTCACGATGCGCGCGGGCGCGTGGGAGAAGAAGAGCTATACGGGCCGCGAACTGCAGGGCAAGACGCTCGGCCTTATCGGTTTCGGGCGCATCGCGCGGGAGACGGCGCGCATCGCGCGGGGCATCGGCATGAAGGTGATATACCATTCGCGCCGCGGCAGGAAAGAGGGGTTTGACGAATTTGAGTACCGGCCCTTCGAGGAAGTGCTCTCCGGCTCTGACTTTATCTCGCTGCACGTACCGGTGGACAAGGAGCGCGGCGCGCTCATAGGAGATGCCGAGTTTGCGCTTATGAAGGACGGCGTTTACCTGATCAACTGCGCGCGCGGCGGCGTGGTCGACGAGGAAGCCCTGCTTGCGGCCTTAGATTCCGGGAAGGTTGCGGCGGCGGCGCTCGATGTATTTGAGACGGAGCCGCCAAAGGATGAGCGTATCCTGCAGCACGAGCGCATTTCGCTGACGCCGCATATCGGCGCTTCGACGAAGGAGGCGCAACAGAAAATTGGCGCGGAGGTCGTCAAAATTATCGAAGAAGAACTCGGAGGGAGGTAGCCTATGCCACTATTCAAACCATTCAAAGCCATACGTCCGGCTGAGGGACGTGCGGAGCGGATTTCCGCGCTGCCGTACGATGTGATGAACCGCGCGGAAGCAAAGGAGATGGGGGCGGACCCCCTCTCCTTTCTGCACATCTCGCGGTCCGAGATAGACTTAGGCGACAGCGTTGACCCTTACAGTCCCGAGGTCTATAAGGCCGCGCATGACAACCTTTATCGTATGCTCGATGAGGGTTCGTTCCTGCAGGATGACTCTCCTTTTTTCTATATATACCGTGAAGTTATGGACGGACGCGCACAAACGGGGGTCGTTGGCTGCGCGTCCATCGACGATTACACAGGCGGTCGCATCAAGAAGCACGAGCTGACGCGCGTCGAGAAGGAAATCGACCGCATCAACCATTTCGATGCCTGCGATGCGCATACCGAGCCTGTTTTTTTGACCTACCGTAATACGGAAGCCCTTGCCGCCCTTATCGGGCGCATCACCGAGGAACAGCCCATGTATGATTTCACGAGCGATGACGGCGTGCGCCATACCCTCTGGGTAGTCTCAAACCCCGGGGATATTGATTTCTTTGAGTCGGAACTTGGCAAAATCGACGCGTTCTATATCGCCGACGGCCACCATCGTTCGGCTTCTGCGGTCAAGGTCGGCCTTAAACGCCGTGACAAAGCGGGTTCCTTTACCGGGGATGAGGAATTTAATTTCTTCCTCACGGTGCTGTTTCCCGATGAGGACCTTGCCATTCTCCCGTACAACCGCGTCGTCAGGGATTTGGCGGGTCTGTCCTCCGCCGAATTTCTTGAGAAACTCAGAGAGCGTTTCGACCTCGAGGAAACCCCTGAGGCCTACGCGCCGAAGGCGCGGCATGAGATAGGCATGTACCTTGACGGGCAGTGGTATATCCTACGGCCCAAGGCGGGATGGGCCGAAAGCGGCGATGTCGTTGCGGACCTCGATATATCGATTCTGCAAAACGAGGTGCTCGGGCCGATTCTGAAAATCGAGGACCCGCGCACGGACAAGCGGATAGATTTTGTCGGCGGCATCAGAGGGCTGTCCGAGCTTGAGAAGAGAGTCGGCTCGGATATGAAGGTCGCGTTCTCGATGTACGCAACCACCATCGGCGAACTGCTTTCGGTCGCCGACGCCGGGAAAATAATGCCGCCGAAATCCACATGGTTTGAGCCGAAACTCAGAAGCGGCTTATTCGTTCACAGTTTTAGATAAGGAGGAAGAGTATCATTATGAGCAGAGTATATAATTTTTCGGCGGGGCCGTCCATGCTGCCGCTTCCCGTCCTCGAAAAGGCGCAGCGCGAATTGGTTGACTACGCCGGGACGGG
>JAITEX010000190.1 GCA_031281765.1 Eubacteriales Family XIII. Incertae Sedis bacterium
ACCGAAATCTGCGGAATCACGCCGGAACTTATCGTATTATTGTAGAATATCTTGCCGTAGCCCGAGAGCGCGTTCACGCCCTCCTGTATGCGGGCGCCGCCGCTGTCGTTCATGCAGACTATCGGCACGCCGGTTTCAAGGGCGAGCTTCTGGACTTTCACGATTTTCTCCGCGTGGTATTCGCCGAGCGAACCGCCGAGTACCGTGAAATCCTGCGCGTAGGCGTAGACGAGCCGGCCGTTCACGTTTCCGTACCCGGTCACCACGCCGTCGCCGGGGGCCTCTTTCTCCGCCATGTCGAAGTTGTGGCTTCTATGTGAAACAAAGACGTCTAACTCGACAAAGGTCCCCTCGTCGAACAGGGTATTCAGACGTTCACGCGCGGTGAGCTTGCCGGATTTGTGCTGCGTGTCGATTTTGTCCTGACCGCCGCCGAGCGCAACCCTCTTTTTAAACTCCCGCAGTTCTTCAAGTTTACTGTTTGCCATCCGAACCTCCTTCATCATGTGTATCTCCTGCGTTTTCGGCCTCATCATCGTCCATCTCAGCCTCATCATCGGAAACCCCGGCGTCATCGCCGTCGGCCTCATCATCGTCTATCTCAGCCTCATCGGAGCCTTCCGCTTCCTCGGCTTCCTGAGCGAGCAAAAGTTCCGTCTCAGCCGCTTCCTGCGCGTTTATCTCGCTCCGCGCTTTATCGCTCTCGTGTATTCGCTCGGCAAGCTCTTCGATGGTCAGCTTGCCCGCATAGAGCGCCTCGAACTGCTCGCCGTCGAGCGTTTCGATCTCGAGCAGCGCGTTCGCTATCGTCGTGAGTTTGTCAATATCCTTCTGCAGAATCTTCTCCGCTTCCGCGAAAGCGTCCTCGACGATCCTCTTGATTTCCTCATCTATTTCGGACGCGATTTCCTCCGAATAATTCTTGTGGGTCGTGAAGTCCTTGCCGAGGAAGACCTCGTCCGTCGCGCTGTAGTTCACGGGGCCGAGCTTCTCCGAGAATCCGTATTTTGTGACCATATCCCGCGCGATGTCGGTCGCCCGCATAATATCGTTGCTTGCGCCCGTGCTGATGTCGCCGAGCGTCAGCTTCTCCGCAACGCGCCCGCCGAGCAGATGCGTGATTTGCTCCATCATCTCCGTCTTCGTGCCGTAATATTTCTCTTCTTTCGGCAATATCATCGTAAACCCGCCGGCGCGGCCGCGCGGTATTATCGTGATTTGATGCACCGGGTCCGTATTCGGCAGATTGTGCGCAATAATAGCGTGCCCCGCCTCGTGGAAGGCCGTGAGCTTGCGCTCCGCTTCGGTAATAACGCGGCTCTTCTTCTCGGGGCCGGCGATGACCTTCGTGATTGCTTCCTCTATCTCGTCCATGCGTATCTTGCGCCCGTTGCGGCGCGCCGTCAGCAGGGCCGCCTCGTTCAGCATATTCTCAATATCCGCCGGCGTAAATCCCGGCGTCCTGCGCGCGAGCACCTTCGGGTTCACATCCTCGCCGAGCGGCTTGTTCTTCGAATGGACGCGGAATATGGCTTCGCGCCCCTTGATGTCCGGCACGCCTATGACGACCTGGCGGTCGAACCTTCCCGGACGCAGCAGCGCCGGGTCGAGAATATCGGGCCGGTTCGTCGCCGCGAGTATTATTATGCCGGAATTCTCGCCGAAACCATCCATCTCGACAAGCAGCTGGTTCAGCGTCTGTTCCCGTTCATCATGGCCGCCGCCAAGGCCCGCGCCGCGCTTGCGGCCGACCGCGTCGATTTCGTCAATAAATATGATGCAGGGCGAACTCTTTTTCGCCTGTTCGAAGAGGTCGCGCACGCGCGACGCGCCGACGCCGACAAACATCTCGACGAAGTCCGAGCCGCTGATCGTGAAGAACGGCACCTTGGCTTCGCCCGCCGCCGCCTTCGATATATAGGTCTTGCCCGTGCCCGGCGGGCCGATAAGCAGAATGCCCTTCGGTATACGCGCGCCGAGCTCCTGATATTTCTTCGGGTTCTTCAGGAAATCCACGACCTCTGTCAGTTCCTCTTTTTCCTCGTCCAATCCCGCCACATCGTCAAACGTCACCTTCGGCGGCCCGTGCTGTTTGTGCAGCTTCGCGCGGCTGCGCCCGAACTGCATCACCTTTCCGCCTCCGCCGGCGCCGTTATTCATGATGACATACATGAAGAATATGAGGAAGCCGATCATGATGATGGTCGGCAGCAACGTCACGAAGAAGCCGCCGCTCTTCGGCTCGGGACTGCTCACCTTGAGCTTGCCCGAATCCATCTGCGGCGCCATGTATTCGGTAAACAGCCAATTATACTCGACCGAATAGCCGGACAGATAGCAGACGACTTCCTTGTCGTTATTCAGTTTGGCGGTCATGCGGGTGCTGTCAATTTCAACAGTCTTGACGTTCTTAGCCTTGAATTCTGCGGCCATCTCCGAGAAGTCGACCTTTTTCGGCGCTTCCCCCGAAACGAATCCTCTTATAATGAAAACCGCGATAATAATGAGCGCGATGAGGAGTACCGGTACTCCGATATTGCGATAGTTGGGTTTCTTCAAAAGAAAATGTTCTCCTGTGTTCTATTGCGATAAAAAACCATACTAAAAATTTTACCATACGCGCGAGGTTTTCACAACGTGCCATGCCATCGTTATGCCATCGTTATTGCAGCTTTTTGCATATTCCGTTTTGCGGGAGTTCACATATTATTCAGAGAAAACCCGCCGTATTCCACCTCATAACCGGCCAAATCGTGATGGAGCGATTCGGCTTTGATGCGCAGTATGTTTTCGTTTATCCGATGGCCGTCTCTTTTGACCTCGGCGATAAGCGCTTTTGAATCGAGCGTATTCAGCGCGACAATATCGATTTCGTTCGTTCCTTTCGTGTCCCAGCTTCTGCCGATTTGCGTGAACCGCCCC
>JAITEX010000028.1 GCA_031281765.1 Eubacteriales Family XIII. Incertae Sedis bacterium
TGCTGAAAGGCAAGGCGGATCCGCAGGCGGTTAACGCGGCGCTGAAAGAGGTTTTGACCGGTGAAACGAACGGGAGCGATGTTCCTGATTCGCAAGAAACACCGGACGGGAAGGAAGGCGCCCGGGACCCGGACGTGACGTCAAAAGAAGAAGCGGGCGCTTCCGTAAAGGGCGCGCGCCCATCCGCTGAGACGAACAGCGCCACTAAGGGCGCGCGCCCATTCACCGGGGATTCCGTTTCCGCGGGTGATGCCCCCTTATCCCCGGCCGATACCTCTCCGCTTGCGCTTTCCGGTCGCTACCGTACGCTGACCTGCGGCGCCCTGCGCGAATCCCATGTCGGCTCCGAGGTGAAACTCGCCGGTTGGGTCCACACGATACGGAACCACGGCGGCATCGTCTTTGTGGACCTGCGCGACCAATACGGTATTACGCAGGTGGCCTCTACGGACGAACAGGTGCGGGAACTGCACAAGGAGATGGCAATATCCGTCAGCGGCAGGGTCCTGCTACGGGACGAGGAAACCGTCAACCCGAGTATCGCCACGGGCAGGGTGGAGCTGAAGGCCGAACATATCGAAATACTCGGCCGCGTGAATTTCCCGCTGCCGTTTGAGATAGAGAATTCCACGGAAACGCGCGAGGAATTGCGCCTGAAGTACCGCTACCTTGATTTGAGGAACCCCAAAGTCCGCGAAAAGATACTCTTGCGCACGGAGGTTATCCGGTTCCTGCGCGCGCAGATGGACAGCCTCGGTTTTACGGAAATACAGACGCCGATACTCGCGAATTCCTCACCCGAGGGCGCGCGCGACTATCTCGTGCCGAGCCGCAAGCACAAGGGACAGTTCTACGCTCTACCCCAGGCGCCCCAGCAGTTCAAACAGCTCCTGATGGTGTCAGGCTTTGATAAATACTATCAGATAGCGCCCTGCTTCCGCGATGAGGACGCGCGGCTCGACCGCTCGCCGGGCGAATTCTACCAGCTCGATTTCGAAATGGCCTATGCAACGCAGGAAGATGTCTTTGCCGTCGCCGAGCGCGTCATGAGCGAGACGTTCAAACGCTTTACCGACAAGCCCGTTTCGGAAGCGCCGTATGTACGCATTCCCTATAGGGAAGCCCTGCTGAAGTACGGCACGGACAAACCGGACCTGCGGAACCCGCTTATCATTTTCGACCTTTCGGATTTCTTTGCGGACGTGGATTTCGCCCCCTTCAAGAATCAGACGGTCCGCGCCCTGCGCGTGCCGGGCGCCGGGGCGCAGCCCAAATCCTTCTTCAAATCCATGGAGCAGTTTGCCCTGTCCATCGGCATGAAGGGACTCGGTTATGTGACGGTGCAGGAGGACCTGAGCTACAAAGGCCCGATAGACAAATTCATGACGGACGGGCAGAAAGCCCGGCTCGCCGAACTCTGCGAAGCCGAGAACCAGAAACTCGCGCCGCGGGACGTGCTCTACTTTATCAGCGATGTCGAGGCCGTGGCGGCCCGCTTCGCCGGCATGATACGCACCGAGGTCGCGGAGCGGCTTGCCATTATACAAAAGGACAGATATGAATTCTGCTTCGTCGTGGACTACCCGATGTATGAACTGAACGAGGAAACGGGCGCGGTGGACTTCATGCACAACCCGTTCTCGATGCCGCAGGGGGAGATGGACGCCCTGCTGACCCGGGATCCGCTCGATATTCTCGCCCACCAATACGACATCGTCGTGAACGGCGTGGAGCTTTCGTCGGGCGCCGTCAGGAACCATCGGCCGGACATCATGGTGAAAGCGTTCGAAATCGCGGGCTATACGGAAGCGGATGTAAAGGGGAAGTTCGGCGCGCTGTACAGCGCCTTCGGCTTCGGCGCCCCGCCGCACGCGGGTATGGCGCCGGGTGTTGACCGCATAATAATGCTGCTTTCGGGTGACGAGAATATCCGCGAGGTCATCGCGTTCCCGCTGAATTCAAACGCGCAGAACCTTATGCTTGGAGCTCCGGGAGAAGTGACGGAGCAGCAGTTGCGCGAAGTACACATAAAAATACGGTAGAGAGTAAGAAGCCAACCCGAAAAATCCCCCGCGACATTTCCGCGGCGATAACAGGAAACAAAGAAATTTAAAAAAAATTAAAAAAGACGCAAACAGAGGAAACATTTTCCCGGTTTGCGTCCTCCTTTATTTATAGAAGGCCACCAAAAAAAATGAAAATACGCAGGGGAAAAGGCCCGGTATGTGCATTTGGTATTATATGCAGATACGCGGGCGGAGGGCAAGGACGGCCCATTTACGGAGCATACCCCAATTCCCCATATCCCGCATCGTGCTTAAGACACGGTGCGGGAATCTTTTTTGTCTATTATCTTGTTAAAAAAAAATATTGTTTTGCCCCTTTACACCTATTTAAAATAGTGATATATTATATAGACCAAGAAACGTATATACCTTTTCCTATAATACCGCCATTCAGCCCTACGCCCACGTGCTAGGGTTGAATGGTTTTTTGGGGGAACGCCCACGTGCTGGGGTTGAATGGTTTTTTGGGGGAACGCCCACGTGATAGGGTTGAATGGTTTTTTGGGGGTTGTTTTTGCCCGGGTTTTTGCATCTGCGTTAAATTGCAGAATATGCGCGCGTAGGGTATAATATGAGAGCTGTCTGTTTCTTTTGAAGAAGACGCAAGTAGAGCAATAGCCCCGCGACGGCGGGTGAATTTATGGAGGTAGGCTATGAAGAAAGACATCCACCCGGATTATAAGGTAACGAAAGTGACGTGCGCCTGCGGCGCCGAGTTTGAGACCCGTTCGACCGAGGACGAAATCAAGCTCGACGTATGCTCGGCTTGCCATCCCTTCTTTACGGGTCAGCAGAAGTTCATCAATCGCGGCGGCCGCGTTGAGAAATTCAAGAACAAGTACAACTTGGATTAGCGAAACGTTGAAGTTATAAGCGAAAGGCCGGAGCAAGCGCCGGCTTTTTCAATATGTTAGACAAATTAGAAGCAATAGAACAAAAATACGAAGACCTCTCGAAGCAGGCTTCCGACCCCGCTGTCATCGCGAACCAATCCGTGTGGCAGAAGGTCGTCAAGGAAATGGGCGAGATGGAGCCGGTCATCACGGCGTATCGCGCCTACAAGAGTACGGCGGTATCGTTCAATGAGACGAAGGAGATGATAGAAAGCGGAGAGCTTGACGCGGAGGAAAAAGAGCTTTTCAAAGCGGAGCTTGACGACCTCGAACGCAAGTCCGCCGGGCTGTCCGAAGATCTGAAAACCCTGCTTTTGCCGAAAGACCCGAACGACAGCAAAAATGTCATCCTCGAAATCAGGGCCGGCACGGGCGGCGAAGAAGCCGGCTTGTTTGCGAGCGACCTCTTACGCATGTATATGCGCTACGCTGAGCGCAGGGGTTGGAAGACGGAGCTGCTCGAACTGAACGAAAACGGCATCGGCGCCATCAAGGAGGCCGTCATTTTATTGCGCGGCCGCGGGGCGTATTCACGCCTGAAATTTGAGAGCGGCGTACATCGCGTGCAGAGGGTGCCGGAGACGGAGGCGAGCGGGCGTATCCATACCTCGGCCGCAACGGTCGCCGTGCTTCCCGAAATCGATGAGGTGGAGATAGCGATAGACCCGAATGATGTGCGCGTGGACGTGTTCCGCTCGTCCGGGAACGGCGGCCAATCCGTAAATACGACGGATTCGGCGGTGCGGCTGACGCATGAGCCGACGGGCATCGTCGTGTCCTGTCAGGACGAAAAATCGCAAATCAAGAACAAGGACAAGGCGTTCAAGGTCTTGCGCGCGCGTCTCTTCGATATGAAGATGCGGGAGCAGAACAAAGAAGTCTCCGAAACGCGCAAGAGCATGGTCGGGACGGGCGACCGTAGCGAACGCATCCGCACCTACAATTTTCCGCAGGGCCGCGTTTCGGACCACCGCGTCGGCCTCACGCTCTACAAGCTCGCTTCTTTTATGGACGGCGACATCGACGAAATAGTAGACGCCCTCATTACGAGCGACCAGGCGGAACGGCTCGGCTCCGACGACAACTAACCCGCGCTGCGTTTAAGAT